>NZ_PSVQ01000064.1:0-6783 GCF_002932395.1 Rathayibacter sp. AY1D9 | reverse complement strand
CCTCCCGTGACCGGCCCCTGCTCACCCCGGGGGCGGGGCCCCCGGGGTGAGCAGGGGCCGGTCACGGGAGGAACCCGTCCTCGCCGGCGCGGCGGATCAGGTCGGCCCGGCGGCTCGCGGGCCTGCCGACCGCGACGTACTTGCGGCGCACTCGCTGCAGGTAGGTCTTCGCGGTCTCGAACTGCACGTTCATCTTGGCGGCGACCTCGGGGGTGCTCGATCCGGACGCGTAGAGGCGCAGCGCCTCCAGCTCGCCGGCGCTGAGCCGTGGGCGCTGCTGCGCCGCGACTCCGGACGGCAGGGGCCGCCACTGCGCGGACGAGACGTCGGCCGAGCGCATCTCGAGAGCGGCGCGGGTCTGCTCCATCACCTCAGCGAGCGGGCGCGACTTCGCCAGGTGCCGCACGGCTCCGGCCTTCAGGGCGCGCTCGCGGACCTCGTCGTCCTCGCTCGCGGAGAGCGCCACGACCGCGGCTCCCGCCGCCCGGCAGGTCCGGATCCGCGCCTCGATCGAGATCGGCTCGCGCAGCTCGACGTCCATCACGACCACCTGGGTGGGGAAGACATCGCTCGTCACCAGGTCGTGCCAGGTGGAGGCGGCCACGACGACCTCGAAGTCCGGGGCGTGGGTGCGGATCCACGCGCTCGTCGCCGCGAGCAGGTCCTCGCGCGGGTCGAGCAGGCCGAGCCGGACCGCACGGGGTGGCGCGTCGCGGGCGCTCCGGGCGGAGGAGCCCGAGGGCTCACCGGAGCGGGTGACCATGCGGACGATCCTAGCCGCGGCCGGGCCCGCCCCCGGCTCAGAACAGCGTCGGCTGCCCGACGCCGGGCAGGATCGCGGCGCGCTCCGGCCCGAGCTCCCCGACCAGCAGCCCGTCGTGCTGGAGGGAGCGCCGCTCGCCGCCGAGGGTCCGCAGCGTCCCCAGCGAATTCAGGGCGGAGGACTTGACGGAGCCGGTGGCCGGGTCCTCCTCGCCGCGCTCGAGCCCGTGCGCGCGCATCAGCGGGCGGATGCGCGCGGAGAGCCAGCGCCGGTACTCGAGAGGCGCGTAGGCGTCGCGGCCCGGGTAGAGCGCTCGGTACTTGTCGACCAGCTCGGGGTGCTCCTGCCCGAGCCACTGCAGGAACCACTCCTTCACCCCGGGCTTGAGGTAGAGGGTCGAGTACATGATCGTGCTGGCGCCCGCCTCGCGGCAGGCTTGGAGCGACTCGTCGAGGTGCGCCCGGGTGTCGGTGAGGAACGGCAGGATCGGCATCAGGAACACCGAGCAGTCGAAGCCGGCCTCCCGTGCCGCGGTGACCGTCGCCAGCCTGGCCGCCGCGGTCGGCGCACCCGGCTCGACGGAGCGCTGGAGGCCCTCGTCGTAGACGGCGATCGACACTCCGAGGTCGACCGGGACGTGCTCGGCGGCCTCGCGGAGCAGCGGCAGGTCTCGCCGCAGCAGCGAGCCCTTCGTGAGGATCGAGATCGGGGTGCCCGAGGCGGCGAGCGCGGCGATGATGCCCGGCATCAGCCGGTAGCGGCCCTCGGCGCGCTGGTACGGATCGGTGTTGGTGCCGAGTGCCACGGGGTGCCGCTCCCAGCTCGGCTTCGCGAGCTCCCGGGTGAGGACCTCGGCGACGTTCACCTTCACGACGATCTGCGAGTCGAAGTCGCGGCCGCCGTCGAACTCGAGGTACTCGTGCGTGGGCCGGGCGAAGCAGTAGGTGCAGGCGTGGGTGCAGCCGCGCATCGGGTTGATGCTCCAGCCGAACGGCATCTTCGAGGAGGTGTGCACGCGGTTGAGCGCCGACTTCGCGAGCACCTCGTAGAAGGTGACGCCCTCGAACTCCGGCGTGCGCACCGTCCGCACCAGGTCGGTGAGCTTGACGAGGCCGGGCAGGGCGGCCTCGTCGGCCGTGCCGATCGACTGCCCGCTCCACCTCATGGAGCCATTAGAACATACGTTCGAACGGATCGCAGCCGATCAGACCGAGGCGGACAGCTCCAGCGTCTCGGCGGTCGCGGTGACCGTCTGCTCGGCCTTCTCGGGCGCGTCGTTGAGGGTCGAGCCGTAGCTCGGCACCAGCGCGCGGATCCGCGGCTCCCAGGCCTTCATCCGGTCGGGGAAGCACTTCTGCACGATGTCGAGCATGATCGGCACGGCGGTCGAGGCTCCGGGCGAGGCGCCGAGCAGGCCGGCGATCGTGCCGTCCCCTCCGGTGATGACCTCGGTGCCGAACTGCAGCACGCCGCCCTTCTTCTCGTCCTTCTTCATCACCTGGACGCGCTGGCCGGCGGTGATCAGGTACCAGTCCTCGTCGCGGGCGGTGGGCAGGAACTCGCGCAGGGCCTTCATCTTCTTGCCACGGCCGGCGAGCACCTCGCCGATCAGGTACTTCATCAGGTCGAGGTTGTCGCGGGCGACCGCGAGCATCGGGCCGATGTTGTGCGGCCGGATCGACAGGGGCAGGTCGAGCCACGAGCCCCGCTTCAGGAACTTGGGCGTGAAGCCCGCGTAGGGGCCGAAGAGGAGGGACGACTCGCCGTCGACGACGCGCGCATCGAGGTGCGGCACCGACATCGGGGGCGCGCCGACGGCGGCCTTGCCGTAGACCTTCGCCTTGTGCCGGGCGACCAGCTCGGGGTTGTCGGTGCGGAGGAACTGCCCCGAGATCGGGAAGCCTCCGAAGCCCTTGATCTCGGGGATGCCCGACTTCTGCAGGAGGTGCAACGCACCGCCGCCGGCGCCGACGAAGACGAAGCGGGCGGTCACCGACTGGGGCGTGCCTCCGACGACCTGCTTGAGGTCGAGGCGCCAGGTGCCGTCCTTCTGCCGGGTGATGTCGGTGACCTCGCGGCCGGTGTCGAGCGTGCCGCCGTGGGCGACGACGTGGTCGAACAGCTGGTGGGTCAGCGAGCCGAAGTCGACGTCGGTGCCGGCCGGCATGCGCGTCGCCGCGTAGGGGCCGCCGCCGGCGGGACGCTGCTCCATCAGCAGGGGCGCCCACTCGTGGATGGTCTTGACGCTCTCGGTGAACTCGATGCCGGCGAACAGCGGCTGGTCCTTGAGCGCCTCGTAGCGCTTCCGGAGGTACTCGACGTTGGCCTCGCCGTGCACGAAGGTCATGTGCGGCGCCGGGTTGATGAAGCTGGAGGGCTCGCGGATGTCGCCGGACTCCACCAGGCTCGACCAGAACTGGCGCGAGATCTGGAACTGCTCGTTGATCTGGATCGCCTTGGCCGGGTCGACGGAGCCGTCGGCCGCCTCGGGCATGTAGTTCAGCTCGCAGAGGGCCGCGTGACCGGTGCCCGCGTTGTTCCACGGGTTCGACGACTCCTGCGCCACGTCGCCGAGGCGCTCATAGGCGGCGATCGTCCAGTCGGGCTGCAGCTGGGTGATGAGTGCGCCGAGCGTGGCGCTCATGATGCCCCCACCGATGAGGGCGACGTCGACCGGTTCCGAGGAGTTCACGAGAGTCGAGTTTACGCTCGCCCGCGGACGCCGCGGCCGGGAGGGGACCCGCTCCCCCATCAAATTCGCGGCTTTTCCACCCGGAGGGGGCCGGAGCGCTCGGCGCCGGCCCCGTCTACGCCGGTCAGGAGACGGGCTGCTTCGCCGCGATGAGCTCGGCGATCTGCACGGCGTTCAGGGCCGCGCCCTTGCGGAGGTTGTCGTTGCTGATGAAGAGCGCGAGGCCGCGTCCCTCCGGGGCGCCCTCGTCGGCGCGGATGCGGCCGACGAAGCTCGGGTCCTTGCCCGCGGCCTCCAGCGGAGTCGGCACCTCGCGCAGCACGACGCCGGGCGCGTCGGCCAGCAGCTCGCGAGCACGCTCGGGGCTGAGGGCGGAGGCGAACTCGGCGTTGACGGAGAGCGAGTGGCCGGTGAACACGGGGACGCGCACGCAGGTGCCCGAGACCAGCAGCTCCGGGAGCTCGAGGATGCGGCGGCTCTCGTTGCGGAGCTTCTTCTCCTCGTCGGTCTCGTTCGAGCCGTCCTCGACCAGGCTCCCCGCGAAGGGGATGACGTCGAAGGCGATCGGGGCGACGTACTTGTCCGGCGCGGGGAAGTCGACCGCCGAGCCGTCGTGCACCAGGTCGAGCAGGTGCTCGTCGGCGACGGCGGCGCGGACCTGGCCGGCCAGCTCGTTCGCTCCGGCCAGTCCGCTGCCGGACACGGCCTGGTAGGTGCTGACGATCAGGCGCGTGAGCCCCGCCTCGCGGTCGAGGACCTTGAGGATCGGCATCGCGGCCATCGTGGTGCAGTTGGGGTTGGCGATGATGCCCTTGACCGCCTGGTCGATGGCGTGGGGGTTCACCTCGCTGACGACCAGCGGGACCTCGGGGTCCATCCGCCAGGCGCTGGAGTTGTCGATCACGGTGACGCCGGCCGCGGCGAAGCGGGGCGCCTGCGCGCGCGATCCCGTGGCTCCGGCCGAGAACAGGGCGATGTCGAGCCCCGACGGATCGGCGGTCTCCACGTCCTCGACAACGACGTCCTCGCCGCGGAACGGCAGCGTCGTGCCCGCCGAGCGGGCGGTGGCGAAGAAGCGGATGGACGCGATCGGGAAGTCGCGCTCCTCGAGGAGGCGGCGCATCACCTTCCCGACCTGGCCGGTCGCGCCGACGACGCCCACGTGGAGGGGGGTGCTGCTCATGCTGTGCTCTTTCGTCCGTGCGGCGCGCGGGCCGCTCGTGGCGGGGGGATCGAGGGAGAGGGTACCGGTCGCTCCGGCCGCTCGGGAGGAACGGCCGGATCGCGAGGGTGTCCGGCCGTCAGCGGCCGGTGCCGGCGTAGACGACGGCCTCGTCCTCGGCGTCGAGCCCGAAGGCGGTGTGCACGACGCGCAGAGCCTCGTTCACGGTGTCGGCGCGGGTGACGACCGAGATGCGGATCTCGCTCGTGGAGATCATCTCGATGTTGATCCCGGCCTCGTAGAGGGAGCGGAACAGCTTCGCGGAGACACCGGCGTTGGTGCGCATCCCGGCGCCCACGAGCGCGAGCTTGGCGATCTGGTCGTCGTACTGCAGGGACTCGAAGCCGACCTCGTCCTTCTCGGCGTTGAGAGCCATGAGGACCGTCTGGCCGTCGGCCTTGGGCAGGGTGAACGAGATGTCGGTGCGGGCGGTGGCCGCAGCCGACACGTTCTGCACGATCATGTCGATGTTGGAGCCGGTCTTGGCCACGATCGTGAAGATCTGCGCGGCCTTGCCCGGGATGTCGGGGACTCCGACGACGGTGATCTTCGCCTCGTTCAGGTCGGCGGCGACTCCGGCGATGATGGGCTCTTCCACGGCTTGTCCGTTCTGCTCGGCGCCGGCGGTCTCGGCGTTGTAGACGATGGTGCCCTCATTGGGGCTGAAGGAGGAGCGCACGTGGAGCGTGACTCCGTGGCGGCGGGCGAACTCGACGGCGCGGATGTGCAGCACCTTCGCTCCCGCGGCGGCCAGCTCGAGCATCTCCTCGCTGGTGATGCGATCGAGCTTGCGGGCCTTCTTGACGACCCGCGGGTCGGCGGTGAAGACGCCGTCGACGTCGGTGTAGATCTCGCAGGTGTCGGCGCCGAGTCCCGCGGCGAGCGCGACGGCGGTGGTGTCCGAGCCGCCGCGGCCGAGGGTGGTGATGTCCTTCGTGTCGCGGTTGAAGCCCTGGAAGCCCGCGACGATGACGACGGCGTTCTCGTCGAGCGCCTCGCGGAGGCGGACCGGGGTGATGTCGACGATGCGGGCGGCGCCGTGCTGCGCGTCCGTGATCATGCCGGCCTGGCTGCCGGTGAAGGAGCGGGCCTCGAAGCCCATGCTCTTGATCGCCATCGCCAGCAGCGCCATCGAGATGCGCTCGCCCGAGGAGAGCAGCATGTCGAGCTCGCGAGGGGCGGGGATGGGCGTGACCTGGTGGGCGAGCTCGAGCAGGTCGTCGGTGGTGTCGCCCATGGCCGAGACGGCGACGACCACGTCGTTGCCCGCCTGCTTGGTGGCGACGATCCGCTTCGCGACCCGCTTGATGCTCTCCGCGTCGGCGACGGAGGACCCGCCGAACTTCTGGACGATCAGGCTCACGTGCTGCTCCCGTGTCGGTGGCTGGACCGCCGTCGCGACCCGACGGGCGAGTCTACCGGTCGACCGCATGCCGGAGCGGTCATGCGACTCCGGCGGCCGCGTCAGTTCTCGACGAGCCGGCGGCCCTCGAAGGCGCGGCCGAGGGTGATCTCGTCGGCGTACTCGAGGTCTCCGCCGACGGGCAGCCCGGAGGCCAGACGGGTGATGCGGATGCCGAGGGTGCTGAGCATGCGCGAGAGATAGGTCGCCGTCGCCTCGCCCTCGAGGTTCGGGTCGGTCGCGATGATGACCTCCTGCACCTCGCCGTCCGCGAGCCGCTGCAGCAGCTGGCGGATGCGGAGCTGATCCGGGCCGATGCCGTCGATCGGGCTGATCGCGCCGCCGAGCACGTGGTAGAGCCCGCGGAACTCGCGGGTGCGCTCGATCGCCGGGACGTCCTTCGCCTCCTCCACGACGCAGATGACGGCGCGGCTGCGGCGCGGATCGCGGCAGATCCCGCAGGTCGCCTCCTCCGCCACGTTCCCGCAGATGTCGCAGAAGTGCACACGGCCGCGCAGCTCGAGCAGGATCTCGGCGAGCCGGGTGACGTCGAACGTCTCGGTCTGCAGGATGTGGAACGCGATGCGCTGGGCGGACTTCGGACCGATGCCGGGGAGCCGGCCGAGCTCGTCGATCAGCTCCTGGACGATGCCTTCGTACATGCGGTCGCCTCCTCTCGGGTGGGGCGGACGGGGGTGGCGGTG
>NZ_PSVQ01000063.1:0-8622 GCF_002932395.1 Rathayibacter sp. AY1D9 | reverse complement strand
AGGTCGCGGCGGCGGGGGCGCTCGGAGCGCGGGCACCTCGGAGCCGATCGAGCCGGCTCCGGCCTGGACGGTGATGATCGCGGTGCCGACGTCGACCGTCTGGCCCTCGTCGACGAGCACGTCGACCACGGTGCCGCTGAACGGCGAGGGGAGCTCGACGAGCGACTTGGCGGTCTCGATCTCGACGAGGACCTGGTTGACGGCCACCTCGTCGCCGACCTTGACCTTCCAGGCCACGATCTCGGCCTCGGTGAGACCCTCGCCGACGTCGGGGAGGAGGAACTGCTCTGTCATCGGGGGGACTCCTGTGGGCTCGTGCGGGCGGATGTCGCGCGCGTCAGTACGCGAGCGAGCGGTCGACGGCCTCGAGCACGCGGTCGACGTCGGGGAGGAAGAGCTTCTCGACCTTGGCGGGCGGGAAGGGGGTGTCGAAGCCGGCGACCCGGAGGACCGGCGCCTCCAGCGAGAAGAAGGCGCGCTCGGTGACGGTCGCCGCGATCTCGGAGCCGAGGCTCACGTTCGCGGACGCCTCCTGCGCGACGACGAGCCGGCCGGTCCTGCGGACCGACGCGAGCAGCGGCTCCCAGTCGATCGGGGAGAGCGAGCGCAGGTCGACGACCTCGACGCTCGTGCCCTCCTCGCCCGCGAGCTCGGCGGCCTGGAGGAGGACCGCGACCATCGGGCCCCAGCCGACCAGCGTGACCTCCGTGCCCTGGCGGACGACGCGGCTGGCGTGCAGCGGCGCGGCGGAACCGCTGAGGTCGACGTCGCCCTTGGGCCAGTAGCGGCTCTTGGGCTCGAAGAACATGACGGGGTCGTCCGAGGCGATGGCCTCCTGGATCATCCAGTAGGCGTCGTTGGGAGTCGACGGGCTGACCGCGCGCAGGCCCGCGGTGTGCGCGAAGTACGCCTCGTTGCTCTCCTGGTGGTGCTCGACCGCTCCGATGTGCCCGCCGTAGGGCACGCGGATGACGACGGGCATGGTGATCGCACCCTCGTGGCGGTTGGTCATCTTGGCCAGCTGCGAGGTGATCTGGTCGAACGCCGGGTAGATGAACCCGTCGAACTGGATCTCGCAGACCGGGCGGAAGCCGCGCATCGCGAGCCCGATCGCAGTGCCGACGATGCCGGACTCGGCGAGCGGCGTGTCGAGCACGCGCTTCGCCCCGAACTCGGCGTGCAGGCCCTCGGTGATGCGGAAGACGCCGCCCAGGGGGCCGATGTCCTCGCCCATCAGGAGGACTCGGTCGTCCTGCGTCATCGCGCGGCGGAGGCCGGCGTTGAGCGCCTTGGCCATGGACATGGACTCGAGCTGCGACCCGGTGAGGGGCGGCTGCGCGGCCGTCGTGCTGGTGTCGATCGTCATCACTCGCCTCCGAACGATTCTTCGTAGCGCTGCAGCCACGCCTTCTGCTCCTCGACGAGCACGTGCGGCTCCGAGTAGACGTGGTCGAACATGACGCCCGTGGGTGGGACCTCGAGGGCGAGGAGGCGGCGGCGGATGTCGGACGCGAAGTCCTTCGCCTCCTCGTCGACCTCGTCGAAGAAGGACTGCTCCACGCCCTCGCTCCGCAGGAACGCGGCGAAGCGGGTGATCGGGTCCTTCGCGACCCACGAGGCGAGCTCGTCGTCGGTGCGGTACTTCGTCGGGTCGTCGCTCGAGGTGTGCGCGCCGATCCGGTAGGTCAGCGCCTCGATGAACTGGGGACCGCCGCCGGAGCGCGCGTCCTGCAGGTGCTTGGCGGTGACCGCGTAGCTCGCGAGCACGTCGTTGCCGTCGATCTGCACGCCGGGGATGCCGAAGCCGGAGGAGCGGAGGTAGAGGGGGCTGCGCGACTGCGTGGCCACGGGGACCGAGATCGCGTAGTGGTTGTTCTGGAGGAAGAAGACCTCGGGAGCCTGGTAGCTCGCGGCGAAGACCATCGCCTCGCTGACGTCGCCCTGGCTGGAGGCGCCGTCGCCGAAGTAGACGACGACGGCCGCGTCCTTCTCGGGGTCGCCCGTGCCGGTCGCTCCGTCGAGAGTGAGGCCCATCGCGTAGCCGGTCGCGTGCAGGGCCTGGGAGCCCAGCACCAGCGTGTAGAGGTGGAAGTTCCCGTTCGTCGGGTCGGTCGGGTCCCAGCCCCCGTGCGTCGTGCCGCGCAGGAGCGCGAGGACGCCGAGCAGGTCGATGCCGCGGATCTTGCCGACGACGTGCTCGCGGTAGGAGGGGAACACGTGGTCCTGCGGGCGCATCGCGAACGCGGAGCCGACCTGCGCCGCCTCCTGGCCGTGGCTCGGGACCCACAGTCCGAGCTGGCCCTGGCGCTGCAGGTTCGCGGCCTCGGTGTCGAAGCGGCGGACCACCGCCATCTCGCGGTAGAAGGAGCGGTGCTGCGCCTCGTCCACCCCGTCGAGGTAGGAGGCGTACTGCTCGGCCGCGGGGGTCGGCGAGAACCGCCCGTCCGCGGAGAGGAACTGGACAGTCGGCGACTCCGTGCTGGTGGCTACCACCCGACTAACCTATCCGTCTCGCGGGGTGGCCCTCGGGGAGGGAAGCCACAATCTCGGCCGCCGCGCTGAGGAGCTTGTCGACAGAGCGCGCCTCGCCGACGGAGACGCGGATCCCCTCCGGCGGGAACGCGCGGACCACGACCCCGGCGCGCTCGAAGACCTCGGCGGCCCGCGCCGTGTCCTCGCGGGTGTCGAACCAGAGGAAGTTCGCCTGCGACTCCGGGATCGTCCAGCCCTGGTCGAGCAGCGCCCGCCAGAGGTCGTCGCGGAGGCGGGTGATGCGGTGGACGCGCTCGAGGAGCTCCTCGCGGTGCTCGAGGGAGGCGACCGCCGCTGTCTCGGCGAACCGGGTGACCGAGAGCGGGATGGCGGTGGAGCGGGCGGCGTCGAGGATCCGCGCGTGGCCGATCGCGTAGCCGACGCGGAGGCCGGCCAGGCCGTACGCCTTGGAGAAGGTGCGGGCGATCACGAGGTTCGGGTAGCGGCCGAGAAGGCGGGTGCCGTCCACGGCCCGCTCGTCGTCGACGAACTCTGCGTAGGCCTCGTCGAGGAGCACGAGGACGTCTCCCGGGACGCGCTCGAGGAGCGCCTCGACGTCGTCGGCGGTGGCGACGGTGCCGGTGGGGTTGTTGGGGCTGCAGACGATCAGCAGGCGGGTGCGCTCGGTGACGGCCTGGGCCATGGCGTCGAGGTCGTGGGTGTCGTCGGCGCGGAGCGGCACGCGCACGCTGGTGGCGCCCGCGGTCGTGACGAGCGAGGGGTAGGCCTCGAACGAGCGCCAGGCGTAGACGACCTCGTCGCCCGGGCCCGCCGCCGCGGTGATCAGCTGGGCGATGACCGCGACGGAGCCGGCTCCGACGATCACCTCCTCGATCGGGACGCCGTACTCCGCGGCGAGCGCCGTGCGCAGGGCGGTCGCCGCCGCGTCCGGGTACCGGTTGAAGTCGTCCACCTCGCGGACCCGCGCGAGCACGGAGGGCAGCGGGTCGAACGGGTTCTCGTTGGAGGAGAGCTTGAAGGCGTCGGCGGCGGCCGCGCGGCCCTGCTTGTAGGCGGGGAGCGCCAGGATCTCGGGGCGGAGGCGGACGGGAGGCTCCTGCTGGTCGGTCACCCGCCCCATGCTAGGCGGCGCGGCGGCGGGCGCCCCGCCGTTCCGCGCGCGCCGTCCCCCGCCCTCGACGGGCGTGCGCCGGGCCCCCTTCCCACCGGTCGAGCGCCGCCGGTGCGGCCCGGAGGTGCGGCCGACCCGGGTCTCGGATGCGCGAACCGCCCCGCTGACCGGCGCCCACGGCGGCCGTCCCCCGATTAGGGTGCAGTGATGCGGAGTCGAGGGCGAGCCGAGCGGCGCGGGGGTGCGCGCCCGCTCCTCCGGGGCGCCACGGCCGCGATCGCCCTGCTCATCGCCGCCGGCGCGCTCACCGGATGCACGCCCTCCGCGGAGGGCACGCAGGCGACCCCGACTCTCCGGGAGACGTCCATCGACGTCGCCGCTCCCCCGGCCTACACCGCCGCGCGCGAGGCCGGCCTCGCGCTGCGGAACGACTCGCTCGCGCTCCTCACCGCGACCGACGGCACCGTCGCGGGCGCGGCCCGCACCGATCTGCTGGTGGCGATCAGATCCCTGAACGCAGCGCTCGAGGGAGTCTCGGCCGACGCCATCACCACCGCGACGACCGCGGCCGGGGAGCAGCGGACGGCGCTGGCCGAGCGCGTGCTCGGCCTCGCCACGTCGACCCTCGCCTCCGGTCGCGGATCGACGTCCCGGCGGGCGGTGCTGACCGACGCGGTCGAGCAGCTCCGGAGCGCCCTCGCCTCGGGAGCCGCGGTCGCTTCGCTGGCCGTCGCCGTGATCGAGGCCCGCGAGCCGCTCGTCCCGGAGCCGGGCAGCGGATTCGCTCCTCCCCCGCGCCCCGCGCCTCCCGCAGCTCCCCGGCCGACCACGGCGCCCGCGCCCACCCAGGAGCCGACGCCCGATCCCCCGGCTCCGGAGCCGGCACCCGCGCCCGCCCCCGAGCCGACCGAGGCCCCGCAGCCGACGGCGGAGCCCCTGCCGCAGCCCGAGCCCACCGCGGTGCTCCCTCCGCGGACCTGCGCCGACGACCCCCGCCTCTGCACTCCTGCGCCCGAGCCGACCATCGGCGGGCCCCTCACCTGAGCCCCGGCTCGCGGCCCGCCCCGCCTGCGGGGATAGTGGAGGCATGAGCAGACTCCTCCTCGGCCTCCTGACCAACGCCGTCGCGATCTGGCTCACGACCCTGGTCGTGGCGGGCGTGCGCGTGGACCCGTACGAGGAGGGCCCCGCAGCGGCGGTCCTCACGTACCTGCTGGTGGCGGTGATCTTCGGCGTCGTCAACGCCGTCGTCGGCGGAGTGGTGCGGGTGGTCGCGTTCCCCCTGTACGTGCTGACGCTCGGCCTGGTCTCGTTCCTCGTCAACGGCCTCCTGCTGCTCCTGACCGCCTGGATCAGCGGCCTCTTCGGCTTCGGCCTCGTCGTGGACGGCTTCTGGTGGGGCGTGCTCGGCGCCCTCGTGCTCGCCCTGGTGAACTGGTTCATCGGCCTCCTCCTGCGCCCCTTCCTCCGCCGCCGTCAGGACTGACACCGCGGGCTCGGCAGCCAGCATCGGCCGCGCCGCCGCCGCCCGGGAGGCCGCGCGCGCCATCGGTGGACGGCGGCCGCGATCGGCCTGCTGTGGAGGAGCCGCGGTGCGCCATGATGGGCGGGTGACCCCCGACTCCCCTGCGCCCTCGGCCTTCGCCGTGTGCTTCGTCTGCACCGGCAACATCTGCCGGTCGCCGATGGCCGAGGTGGTGCTGCGCTCCCTGGCGGAGCAGGCGGGGCTCGGCTCCGCGATCGAGATCAGCTCGGCCGGCACCGGCGAGTGGCACCTCGGCGAGCACGCCGACAGCCGCGCCCTCGCGGCGCTGGAGCGACACGGCTTCGACGGGGGCCGCCACCGCGCCCAGCTCTTCGACCCGTCCCGCTTCGCCGAGTTCGACCTGGTCGTCGCGCTCGACCACGGGCACGAGCGCGCGCTGCGCTCCTGGGCGCGCACCGAGGTCGACCGGCAGAAGATCCGCCGCCTGCTCGACTTCGAGCCCGGCCTCTCCCCGCAGGGCGACGTCCCCGACCCCTACTATTCCGATGCGGCGGCGTTCGACTCGGTGCTCGCGCTCATCGAGCGCGCCTGCCGGGCCCTCTTCGCCCAGATCGAACCAGGACTGCGCGGCAACCGCTCGGTCCGCCCCGACTCCACCGACGCGCGCGCCGCCCTCGCGCAGGACACCTGAGAACCGGAAGGCACCACCGCATGACCTCGCTCCCCACCCAGCCGCTGAGCCCTCTCGACGGCCGCTACAGCGGTGCCGTCTCGTCGCTCGGCGAGTACCTCTCGGAGGCGGGGCTGAACCGCGCGCGGGTGCACGTCGAGGTCGAGTGGCTGCTGGCGCTGACCGACCGCCGCCTCTTCGGCTCCGAGCCCGTCGACGCGGCGACCGCCGAGGAGCTGCGCCGCCGCGCCCGCGACTTCGGCCAGCCCGAGATCGACGAGCTGGCGACCCTCGAGGCCCGCACCCGCCACGACGTGAAGGCCGTGGAGTACCTCGTCCGCCAGTGGCTCGAGGAGCTGGGCCTGCAGCGCATCGCCGAGCTCACCCACTTCGCCGCCACCAGCGAGGACATCAACAACCTCTCCTACGCGATCGTGGTCCGCCAGGCCGTCGGCGAGATCTGGCTGCCGAAGCTGCGCTCGGTCGTCGCGTCGCTCCGGGAGCTGGCCGTCCGCTACCGCGACGAGTCGATGCTCAGCCGCACCCACGGCCAGCCCGCGACCCCGACCACGATGGGCAAGGAGTTCGCCGTCTACGCCTACCGGCTCGAGCGGGTCGTCGCTCAGATCGAGGCGACGGAGTACCTGGGCAAGTTCAGCGGAGCGACGGGCACGTTCGCCGCCCACCTCGCCGCCGACCCCGGCACCGACTGGCCCGCCCTCGCGGAGGAGTTCGTCACCTCCCTCGGCCTCGTCTTCAACCCGCTGACCACCCAGATCGAGTCGCACGACTGGCAGGCCGAGCTCTACGGCAGGGCCGCGCACGCGAACCGCATCCTGCACAACATCTGCACCGACGTCTGGACCTACATCTCGCTCGGCTACTTCCGGCAGATCCCCCAGGCCGGGGCGACCGGCTCGTCCACGATGCCGCACAAGATCAACCCGATCCGCTTCGAGAACGCCGAGGCGAACCTGGAGCTCTCCAGCGCCCTGCTCGACTCGCTCGCGCAGACCCTGGTCACCTCGCGCCTCCAGCGCGACCTCACCGACTCGACCACGCAGCGCAACATCGGCGTCGCGTTCGGCCACTCCCTCCTCGCCCTCGACAACATCGCCCGCGGCCTGCTCGAGATCGACCTCGACCCGACCGCCCTCGCCGCCGACCTCGACGGCAACTGGGAGGTGCTGGCCGAGGCGATCCAGACGGTGATCCGCGCGGAGGTGGCGGCCGGCCGCTCCTCGATCACCGACCCGTACGCGCTGCTGAAGGACCTGACCCGCGGCAAGCGCCTCGGTGCCGACGACCTCGCCGTCTTCGTGCAGGGTCTCGACATCGGCGACGCGGCGAAGGAGCGCCTGCTGGCGCTGACGCCGGGCGGCTACACGGGCCTCGCCTCGTCGCTGGTCGACCGCCTGAGCTGATCCGCGGGCCGCGAGCGCGCGGATGCCGCCGTCCTCGAGAGCGAGCACTCCGACTCCTGCGTGCTCGCGGCGGCGCGGTCGACGGCGGCGCGATGTCGGGGGTCGCACCTAGCGTTGGCGGCATGGGAGCGTGCGCGATCGGAGGGTGCGCCTCCTCGGCGGAGACCGGTGCGCCGCTCGCGCTGTGCGCCGCGCACCTCGGGCTCGCGCACGACTGGGTCGCCCGCGAGGACGGCGTGATCGACGCCCTGCCCTCGCCGTGCGCGGCGTGCGGGTCCCGCCTGGGCGTCCGGCTCCCCTCCGCCTGGCTCTGCGCCGCCTGCGAGTGGCGGCTCGGCGATGCTCCCGACGGCGAGCTCCCGCCGCCCCGGGTCGACGTCGTCTACTACATCCGCTTCGGCGAGCGGATCAAGATCGGCACCAGCGGAAATCCCCGGCAGCGCCTCCACCGGCTCCGGCACGAGGAGCTCCTCGCGTTCGAGCGCGGCGGGCGAGCACTCGAGCAGCATCGGCACGCCCAGTTCGCCGACGAGCGCCTGGAGCGCACCGAGTGGTTCGCGCGCAGCCCCGCGCTCGACGCCCACATCGAGACCGTGCGCGCCGGGGAGCCCGACCCCTGGGCGCTGCACCGCCGCTGGCGCAGCGAGGCGCTGGCCCTGCGGCTCTGACGCGTCGGCTGCGAGCGGGCGGCTGCGACTCGACCGCTGCGACTCGCAGGCTCCCACTCGACGGTTCCCACTCGCCGGCACTGCATCCGCGGGTCCCGCTCCGCCGAGCCGGACACCGGGACGGAGCGACGGGGAGGGCGCCACGGGGACGGATTCCGGAGGACCGTCCCGCAGCCGCCGCACGACGCGCTCAGCGCCCCCAGGCGTCGACGAGCAGCGGACCACGGACATCGCGGAGCCGGTCGACCAGACGGTCCGCCAGCGCGGCCGTGACTCCCGTGGCGACCAGGTCGTGGGGGCCGAGCGGCAGCAGCTTCCCCGTGCGGATGCGCACCACCTCCCACCCGGCGGAGCGGAGCGCGCGGTCCTTCCGCCGGTCGGCCTCCTCGCGGTGCCCGACGTGCTCGAGTCCGTGACGGCCGGTGGAGTCGTACTCGATCGCGACGCGCAGCTCGCCGAGCACCAGGTCGGGCCACGCCTCGCAGTGCTCGAAGAACGGCCGCGCGAGACGCACCGCCGTGTGCGCCGGATCGAAGACGAGCCGCTCGGCGAGGAGCGCCCGGAGCCGGGCCTCGACGGCGGAGGCGGGAGGAGGCGCGCACCGGCTCGCGAAGGGCTCGCCGACGGGGAGGTCCGGCGTCTTCGGGCACACGCGGGCGGGCCGGGGTCGGGAGCGCGCCGGGCGCCACCTCCGCGCGGATCACCGTCTGGATCGCCTCGGCCAGCACCTCCCAGTTGCCGTCGAGGTCGGCGGCGAGGGCGGTCGGGTC
>NZ_PSVQ01000062.1:0-9138 GCF_002932395.1 Rathayibacter sp. AY1D9 | reverse complement strand
GCCGGTGGGGTCGGACCGAGCGGGCGACGTCGGAGAAGACGATCCTCACCGCCCTGGCCTACCTCACCCTGCACACCGGCAAGCGCACCGTCGCCGCGTACTGGCGGGCCTTTTCCCACTGCCGCGCCAGGCGCTCGGCGGCCTCGTCGCGGGCGCGGGGCCGGCGGTGGCCGCGGCCGGTGTTCTTCGTGCGGTAGTGCTCCATCCCGGGCGCGGTCCGCGCGGCGTGCTCCACGTCGGTCAGGGACCATCCCGCGTGTGCGGCGGAGAGCAGGCACATAAACGCGGTCCACGACGGATTCGCGCCGCCTCCGGCCGTGGCCATGTGAGCGGCGCCGGCAGCGCTCAGCGTTCGGTGCGTGTGGTGCGCGGTGCCGGTGGGTACTGGGGGAGTGGCGTCGACGCGCAGCGGCGGCCGGGACTCTTCCAGGGCGTCCGTCACGGCCTCGAGCGCGGCGGCGGTGACGGTCATGTCCAGCAGCTCCTCTGCGCGGCCGCGGAGGACGCTCGAGAAGCTGCCGTCGCGGTGCGGAGACAGCGGCGGACGGGCGGCGCCGGTGCGCGGGTTGCGGAGCATCCCGTGATCCAGGGTGCGGAAGTTCGCTCGAGCGGCGATCGCCAACCGGGCCACCAGCTCGGCCGAGGCGCCTTCCGCGAGAGCAACCCACAGGTGGCGGCCTCCGGTGCCGGAGGACTGGCAGACGACGTGAGCGACCTGGTGCGCGTCGAGGACGGCGGAGAGGGCGTCGCAGTCGTCTGCGGCCTGCTCCATGAGGTCGGCGTCGACGCCGCGGGAGTCCTTGCCGTCGAAGTCGAAGCACAGCAGTCGGAACGCTCCGGCGTCGTCGGTGAGGTAGATCGCCCACGGGGCGATCGGAGCGACGGCGGAGACGGGAAACGCGGCCGGATAAGCGTTCTCATCCAGGCGCCCGTAGGCGTCCGGGCGCATCGTGCGCACCGCGGCACGGGGGCTCAGTCTGCGCGTCAACGCCCATGGCCCCGAGAAGGAGTCGACTCGGGCATTTTGGGCGTGCGAAGACGCAGCGGTATGGCTTACGATGAGGTCACTTCTCCTCCCTCGGGTGGGGATGGATAAGGCCCGGCCTGAGAAACCGGTCCTGATCAACTGCTTCACACCTGTCGCCCTGGTAAGCCTTGGTGTGAAGCGAGAGCTTCTAGGCCCGTCGCGTAAGCGGCGGGCCTAATGCGTTAAGTGGTGGTGATCGGCGGCTCCGATCGAGACGCGGTGACCCGCGGGAGCGCGCCGTACTTCGCGAGCAGCTCGCTGTAGAGCATGTCGACGTAGAGCGAGACGGTCACGCCGCTGGCGGCGGCAGCCTCGGAGACGGCATCACGGTTGGTGGGCAGCACGCGGGCGTTGAGTTGCACCGCCGCCGCTCCATCGTTCCGTCGTCTTCTTCCCATGCGGCTCATCATGGTGTGAGTGCTAGCAGTATTCGGGGAGTGGTGCGGCGTGTCGAGTGTCATGGTCGTGGTCGCTGTCCCCTCTGCCTGCATCCAACGTGGGTGAGGCTGCCCGCTGGTCTGCGGCACTCTCGACCTCTGACTAACGTAATCGATACTTCACCGTAGCCGTTAACACCTGTCAGCCGGCCGCGGGGCGAGCGATGCTGGCGATTGCGTTAGAGACGGCCGTCATGTGGCGGGCGCCGTCCGAAGCGACCGTGTTGGTGAGGTAGGCCACGACGAGCTGCGTGTCCGGGTCGGCCCAGGCGACGCAGACGTTGGACCCGTTGTGTCCGAACGTTCGCGGGCCGGCGACCGATCCGAGCGGCGGGTAGAGGTTGGGGGTGCGACCGCCGAGCTGGAATCCGTGCGCCCAGAGGATCGGCGTGTGGGCGAAGCCGTCGACGTCGGCCTCGGTGGAGCTGGCGATCGTCGCCTGCGACAGGATCTCCGGCGAGACAACCTGCGCGCCATCGCGGCCGCGGCCATCGTTGAGCAGCATTTCGTAGAACCTGGCGACGTCGCGAGCGGTCGTTGAGATTCCGGCGCTCGGGATCACGGCCGTGCGAACAGCCCGGCTGTTCAATGCCCCCGTGGCGAGAGGTACGGAGCTGCGGATGGGGACGCATCGGGAGAGGTCGTGTTCAGCGACGCCCAGCATGGTGTTGGTGGCGCCGAGCGGAGTGAGCAGCACGTCGTCCATGACGTCGCGGAGAGGACGCCTGGTCACTCGTTGGATCACCTCGCCCAGGATGAAGCCGTAGGTGAACACCTGGTACGAGGGAACGGCGCCCGGCACCGTCCTGAGGCGAGCGCTCTCGAGGTTTCGGATCGAGCTGCGCCAGTCGGTCATCGCCAGGGCATCCCCGATCAGTCCGCGCGAGGTCGAGAACCCCGCACGATGGTGGAGGACCTGACGGAGAGTGATCGATCCTTTCCCGTGACGAGCGAACTCCGGCCAGTAGTAAGACACTGCGGCGTCGATGTCGAGGAGCCCGTCTGCGGCCAACTGGTGCACGAGGATGCTCAGGTAGGGCTTACTGACTGACCAGGACCAGAAGAGTCCATCGGGTCCGTACCCCTGGGAGTGGTCGAGAAGGACGTCACCGCCCCTGAGGACGACGAGCTGCGCGGCCCCTCCTCGCTGACGGACGAGGTTGACCACGGGGGACAGTGACTGATCCACCCACACCCCCGGTTCTCGGCCCGGAACTGGTCGGGGCCTGCTGAAACTAACAGTGCTCTCTACGAGCGGCTACCGTGGTCAGCATGGCTGCGAGAACAGGTAACGGCGCGTCCGAGTATTCGATGCGCGTTCACGCAGCGATCAAGACCTTGATGGCCAGAGCCGGTCTTTCGAACGTCGACTTCGCGACGCGCACGGGAATGACGCTGACCTACTTCTACGCGCGGATGCGCGGCGACGCGATGTTCGACACGAACGATCTGGAGCGCTTCGCGCAGGTTCTGGGAGTCAAGGTCGCCACCATCTTCACGATGGCGGAGGAGTTCGGCGAGCCCACCGCGGACGTTGACGAGGTGGTCGTGCTCACGAACGGTGTCGAGTTCGCCCGACGCCTGAGCGTCCTCCTCCCGGCCGGCACGAGTGCGAGTGATGACGTCGCGGGCATCCCGGCGGCACGGCTGTCCGAGATGCTCGGCGCCACCGCGCGGTTCGGCGTGACTCGGAGCGAGCTCACTCGCCTCACCACTCACTTCCAGGTCCCTGAGGCGTTCTTGACGGAGCTGACGACCTCGGAGGACACCGCAATGATCGAAGCTGACCTCGAGCTGCGCCGAGCGCTCGCATCCAAGGGTGTCGAGCCGCTGGCGGCCCGGTCCCTCGGGGGAAACCTTTCCCCTGCTGCCATCCGCGGCATCGCCGCGTCGATCCGCGAGCTACGCGAATAGTGGCTGTATCTGGGAGGGGGAACTGTGGACGATCCGTAGCTCGTAACTGAGCAGATTCGCCAGACCGCCGAACGCGCCTTCAAGGAAATTTTCACTGAGAATTACCCCGGTGAACTGTCGACCGAAGAAGCCATCATCCGTCGCGCTCAAGAAGTGCTTGGTGCTGATATTGAGGTGTATCAGGGCGGAGACGAGTCGTGGGAGAACTATCTCGCCCTGACTCTTACCGAGACAATCGCCGCGCTGCTTCCTACCAAGTACATGATCCTCATCCGCAGCGACAAGAAAGCCTACTATCGGCTGTTCAATGTGTTCCACGAACTGGCTCACATCCTGCTGGGGCATCCTCCGAGTGAAGTCGAACTCCCTCACGGTCTTAGCCTCGACAGCATGGGGCTGACGAGCGCAACGAACGCGGTACGTCACGCTAAGCAGTTTGTTTTCGATGGCGACGATTCCTCTCGGACGCATCGGATCCGCGAGGGCGAAGCTGAAGAATTCGCGCGCCTCATGGTGTCGCTCGTCATGTACCCGCGATACCGGTCGGGTGAGAGGAAGTTCGGCTAAGTGAGTCCGATCGAGAGCTTCTTCTTCACCGCCTCCTTCCTCGCCGTCACCGCCTACTTCTTGGGCTGGTTCATCGCCATCCTCGCCCGCCGACGTCCGCCGACCCGCCCATGGGTGGCGGCAGGCTTCGGGTCGGTGGGGCTGCTCGCACTGGGCGGCTTCCCGTGGCTGACGCTCGATGAGGCAGACAGCCTGTTCGGAGGAACGAACGTCTACTACTGCGTGATGCTCGTCGCCGCCGGCACGGCGATGTGGCTTCTCGTGGAGGCCGTGATCGACGTCGGCCGAGTGCGCCTCTGGTCGGTCGTCCTGCTCGTGGCGTGGATCGCCGCGTACGTGGCCGCGTTCATCGCAATCGACCGCCCGGCCACCTCGCCCAAGTTCTCGCATGAAGAAGTCGATCAGCTCCCGATGATTCTGTGTAGCGGGATCTACTTCCTCGGGCTGATGGTGCTGTTCGTGCGACTGATCGTGAAAGTCGCGAGCTTCCCCCGTCGCGCGTACTGGCCGTTCACTGTCGGCGGCGCGCTCATCATCGCCGGAGCCGCGGGCGAACTGGCCGGAATGCTGGTAGCGCGATACGTCCCCGACTCCGGGGCGATAACGACTGTCCTCTATCTCGCCTTCACCCCGGGATTCTTCGGCGGGATCCTGCTCTTCACCGCCGGCCTGTGCAGCTTCCCCGCTCGGCGTACGATTAGGGACGTCGCCGTCGACCTGAGCTCCCGAAAGCTCGTCACGATGCTGGCAGAGCGAGAAATCGCCGCCCCGCCCGTCTCATATGTGAGAGAAGGAACCGCGAGCGAGAAGAAGCTCGTGCGACTGATGACGCTACAGGTGCGCGTCACCGACGCGGTGATGGTCGGTGCGATGAAATTGAGCAACAACGAGAACGGTGTCGTTCGTCGCGCAGAGCGACTGATCGACGGTGAATTGCTAGCAGCAGGTATGGGATGGAACGAATGAACAAGTTGATCGTTGGAGCAGCAGCAGCAGGAGGCGTCGCCGTGGCCGGCGCTATCGGCTCGATCTTCGCCGCTCGCCAGGTCGTGCTTCCCGTCGATCCGCCTCAGATCCCGATCCTGCGCCAGGACGGCAAGACGATGACGCTGGCCGTCGACGGCAAGACCATCTCCCCCGGCATCCTCGGAATCTTCCGCACCGACCGCACCGGTCACGCGACACTCAGCCGCCCGATCCACACCGACCCGGTGACCGGTGCGACCACCCGGCGCATCGAGTCGACCTGGGGCGCGAGCTTCGCCGGAGAAAAGGCCGTCATCTGCGAGGGCGACGTCTTCGCCGGACCGGAGGCGGTCGACCCTGACTTCGTGGAGGTCCCGGTCCCCGGGCCTCTAGGTGACTGCCCCGCCTGGCAGTTCGGGCCGGACGAGAACCCGGAGGGCACGTGGGCGATCCACGTGCACGGGATCCGCACCAAGCGGATCCACGCGCTGCGCAGCGTACCGGCGATGACCGCGCTCGGCTACACGTCCCTCGTCGTCTCCTTCCGCGGCGACGGCGACGGCCCCGCGGTGCCTCACAGCGCGTCCATGCTCGGTCAGCGCGAGTGGGCCGACGTCGCCGCGGCGATCGACTACGCAGCCGCCCACGGCGCACGGAAGATCGTCCTCATCGGCTGGTCCCTCGGTGGCGGTGTGGCGCTGCTCGCAGCGGAGCGCACGAGCCGCCGCGACCTGCTCTCCGGCCTCGTCCTCGTCGGGCCGGCGCTGAACTGGAAGACGGCGATCGAGCAAGGCGCCGTCGAGATGGGATTGCCTCGCCAGGTCGCGATCCTCGGCCTCGTGGGCCTGCGCAGCAAGCTCGCGAGCCGCCTCGTCGGTCTCCCGGAGCCGGTGGACTTCGACGCGCTGGACTGGGTGCGCGAGCCGCGAGCCGCCGCCCTGGGCTGCCCGATCCTCCTGTTCCACTCGGCCGGCGACACGACCCTGCCGATGGATGTCTCCCAGCGGTTCGCGAAGCTGAATGCGCCGGCGGTGGAAGTGGTCGAGACCGCAGCGACCGCCCATAACACGGAGTACAACGTCGACCCGGAGGTCTTCGACTCGACCATCGCTCGGTGGATTTCTGAGCACCAGTAACGAAACCGCTAGCACTGACATAGTGTTAACGCCATGGAAGCCCTTCCTGGCGTATCGCGAGCGGACCGTGCACTCACCGACGATGGCCGCACCGCTGATCGACGGTGGTCGGCCGTTGTCCACTTCTTCCACCTGGGCAACAGCCACCCCGTCGACTGCGCATGCCAGCGGTGCGTGGCGACTCGCGAGCCGTCCATGGCCGATGAGGAGCTGGACGCGCGAACAGGGCTGGTGCGGCACTACCCGGTAGTGGAAATCGAGCAAGCCGCCGATGACGCGATCCTGCGGGCGGTGGCCTTGGAGACGTACTGGTTCGGCCGAGACGTCATCGCCGCCGGCTACGGGCTTCGCGCCGCGGAACGGTTCGAGGACGTCGCGGTGACCTCTCCTGACGGGGATCAGTTCGGCGTCGAAGGATGGCTCGCGGGGGATGCCTTCGAGCTCCAGTTCGCGACAGGGCTACGGGCAGTCGCGGACGAGAGCAAACTCTTGGCCCACCGCTGCGTGGCGCTTCTTGAGCGCATCCCAGCAGGTACAGGGAACGCCGCGTGCGTCAGATAGCCCGCGGCGGCTCCGCGAGGTCGATCTGGCCCTTCTGATATGCCCGACTGACCTCGTGCAGGCGGTCGATCGCGTCCCAGTCGACCTTGTACGTCACGGTCTTGCGGTGTCGAACACCCGGCGCGGGCCTTCCCACGATCGCGCCTGCCTCCTCGAGGAGGTTGAGGTGGCCGAAGAGGGTCACCTTGTTACGGGCCTCGGGAACCGCCTCGAGAATCTCCGACACCGTGGCCCCGTGAAGGCGCGCCGTCTCCTGCGACAGGAAGTGCAGCACGCGATTGCCGATTTCACTGGTCGTGGCACGCATGTGCATCACCTCCCTGGACGGCGGAGGGATCGGAGACGACATGAGTTCCATTGTGGCGCACTGGCCGTTTCCCCTTCACGCACGGGAGCCCGGTCGGCTTGAACCAAGCACACTCATAAAGCTACCTAAGTTTACGTTACAGGAAACCAAAAAAACCTTATAGTGGTCGTAGCGCGCAACCGGGACGACCGGTTGCGGCACGAGCCATAGGGGACACACATGAGGACGCCGAGTAAGGCAGCGCTGGTCGTCGCGTTCGCGCTCATCACCACCGGCTGCAGCAGCTCGAGCACCGATGCCGCGTCACCCTCCACCGAGTCGGCAGCTTCCGAGACGCGCTCCGCTGAGGCATCGACCTCACCCGAGACGGCGCCGGCCGAGAGCACACCTCCGGCCGCCGCCGAACTCTCCGACGTCGAGCCGCAGCCGGAGCCGACTGTCGAGGGCGACACCGTGGCGATCGCGGTGGCAGCGACTACCGCCTTCTGCCGACCCGCCCTGGACTACGACACCTGGATTGCTGAGCTGTACCCGTTCCTCAGCCAGCAGGCCGCGGTGGCGTACGAGACCGTCGACCCCGCGAACGTGCCTTGCACGACCGTCACCGGCGCAGCGTCGGTCCGGGATGGGGACGGCGCCTTCACGATGCGGATCCTGGTTCCCACGGATGCGGGGGAGTACTCCGTGTACGTCCACCGCACCGTCGAGACCGGTCCGTGGGCTGTCGAGCAGATCACCCCCCTGGCGTCGGAGTAGCCCGGTGGCGAAGGGGGGAATGGGGGTTCTCGCGGCGGTCCTGGCACCGCTTCTCGCGATCGCACTGCTGCTCTGGCTGCTGTTCTTCGGCGCCGCTGAGGACGCGGCCGCAGCATGCCTGCCGGGCGGCGGACCGGTGAACGTCTCCGCGATCCCCGCGGACGCGAAGGTCGGCGCCTACGGACACGACCAGCTCGTGAACGCTGCACTCATCGTCAACGCGGGCGCCGCGAAGGGCCTCGGCGCCGATGGGCAGACGCTGGGCGTGCAGACGGCGATCGGGGAGTCCTCGCTGGTGAACATCAGCTACGGGGACGGTGCGATCAACCCGGACGGGTCGGTCGCGGACTCGATCGGCCTCTTCCAGCAGCAGTGGAGCTGGGGCACCGTCGAGCAGCGCATGGACCCGACGACCTCGGCCGGCTTCTTCTACGACCGCCTCGTGGCCGTCGAGGGATGGCAGGCGATGGAGCCCTCCATCGCGATCAACAAGGTGCAGCGCAACGCCGACCCGAACCACTACACGAAGTACCGCGCGGACGCCGTGGCGATCATGACCTACCTGGGCAGCCTCGGCAGCAGCACGACCGCTCCCACGACGTCGGCGGCGCCGGTGAGTGTCCCGTCGACGCCGATCGGCACCGCGCCCGCATCACCGGCGCCGGTCGGTGGATGCGTCGCCGTGTCCGGTGACACGAAGGCCCTCGCGACGAACCTCGTTGCGGCGATGGACGCCGGGGACCTGACCCTTCTCGAGGACCGGTACGCGCAGCAGATCCGCGACATGGCCGCCGGGACTCCGAAGGAGAACTGCGCGATCGACGTCCGGATCCTCCAGATCATCACGATCGCGCTGAACACGTTTGGGAAGGTCGGCGTCTCCGACCTCAACCGCCAGTGCACTGGATCGCTCCTCGGGGCCGGCACCGGCTCCTCGCACTGGATGAACGGCGGCGGCAACGCCGTGGACTTCTACAGCTTCGCCGGCACCGCCACGACCGGCTGCGACCCCAACGCCCTCCAGCTCCTCGACGTCCTCGACCCGCAGGTGCCGCAGGGCTCCCGCGCTGGCCAGATCCAGTGCCGCTCGACCACGTATCAACACATCACCCAGTTCGGTGACACCCCGAACCACCTGCACTTCGACGTCGCCTACGCCGACGGCCCCCTCACCACCGGATAACCGGACCCTTTCGACGTCGCACCCGCGGCGCCGATCACCCCGCACCACCCAACACAGAAAACGGAGCACACACCATGTCTGTCCTCATCTCGGCAGCGGCCGACATCCTCACCACCGCGGGCGCACTCGGCGCCGTCGTGCCCGACCCGGGCCCCGGCGGCATGCCCCCCGGATTCGAGGCCTTCACCACCGTCATGGGCTGGGCCAAGTGGGTCGGCCTCGGCGTCGCCGTCGTCGGCCTGATCATCCTCGGCGTCACCATGACCGTCTCCGCCCGCCGCGGC
>NZ_PSVQ01000061.1:0-9240 GCF_002932395.1 Rathayibacter sp. AY1D9 | reverse complement strand
GGGCGCCGAGGGGGTGGGCGGAGCATCTGCATCCGGAGCGATCGGACCGGAAGCGACGGCGTCCGGAGCGACGGCGTCCGGAGCAACGGGAGCAGCGGACTGCTCCGCTCCGCTCCCCGACGCCGCCACCAGCCGCACGTCGTCCGCGACGGCCTCCGCCTCCTCCGGGCCGGCCGCCGCGTTCAGCGCCGCGGCCGCCGCCTCCGCTCGCGCCAGGGCCTCGGCGGCCTCCGCCTGCAGTCGGCGGGCGGCCTCCAGGGCTGCGCGCGCCTCGTCCCTCGCCGAGGCGAGCCCGTCGTCGTCACTCATGGGCTCAGCCTAGGTCGGCGGCGCCGATCAGTCCTCGCGGACGTGCCAGGACTGTCCGTACCCGCCGTCGGCCTCGGGGCGGGCCATCAGCTCGAGGAACGGGTCGGCGCTGAACGCCTCCGGCCCGAGCACTCCGGCGCCGGTCCACACGCCGGTCGCGAGGAGCTCGAGCGCGACCACCGGGTTGAGCGCCGTCTGCCAGACCACGCACTGGGTGCCGTACTCGGCCATCGTCCACTCGTTGTCGCTCACGTGGTAGAGGTACACCTCGCGGTGGGCGCCGTCCTTCGTGCCGGAGACGAAGAGGCCGGCGCAGGTCCTGCCGGTCATCCGCGGGCCGATGCCGGCGGGGTCGGGCAGGGCGGCGGCGACGACGTCGCGCGGCGAGACCTCGACGGGACCGCCGGCCGAGCGGACCCGCAGGGGCTCGGTGCTGTCGAGGCCGAGGAGGTGGAGGGTGCGCAGGACGCCGATGAACTGCTCGCCGAGGCCGTACTTGAAGGTGACCTTCTTCGCGTCGAGCCAGCGCGGCATCAGCAGCACCTCCTCGTGCTCGACGTTCACGCACTCGACCGGGCCGATGCCCTCGGGGAACTCGAACACCTCCGGCTCCGAGAAGGGGGCGGTGGTGTACCAGCCGCGGTCGCGCTCGAACACCACCGGCGGGTTCAGGCACTCCTCGATCGTGGTCCAGATGGAGAAGGACGGAGCGAAGATCTCGCGGCCGTCCGCGTCGTGCACGACGAGGTTCGCGCCGTCGCGCACTCCGAGCTCGTCGATCTCGTCGAAGAGGTGGTCGGAGGCGTAGCGGGCGAAGACGTCGGAGAGTCCCGGCTCCACGCCCATGCCCACCAGGGCGAGGCGGCCGCGGGAGGACCACTCCTCCGCCGCGGCGAACTGCTCGTCGCCGAGCTTGAGCCCCGTCAGCTCGTGGGGCCGCTCGGGGTGCGGGAGCGAGAGGCTCATCGCCATGTCGAGGTAGTCGGCCTCGGCGGCGAGCGCTCCGGCGAAGATCGTCGGGACGAAGCGCGGCTCGACGGCGTTCATCACGTGGGTCGCCCCGTGCGCACGGGCGACGGTCTCGACGTTCTCGGCGTCGGAGGCGTCGATCCGCGCGGCGACGAAGCGGTCGTCGGCACCGTGCCGCTCCGCGATCCAGGCGACCGTGCGCTCGGCGCGAGCGAGGTCGTAGTCGCAGACGATGATCTGCTCGAAGAAGGAGCGGCGCGCGGCGATCTTCGCGAAGGCGTCGCCGACGCCGCCGGCGCCGACCAGGAGGATTCTCATGGGGACACCGTAGCGACGGATCGCGTCGTCCACCATGCCGAGCACCGACGGAATCGGAGCGGAGCGCGCCTTTAGGCCACCGGATCCGTCACGGGGCGGCCCGCTCCCCCTGCTCGAGCAGGCGGAGGAAGCCGGAGAGGTGCCCGAGGCCGGTCAGCGAGGTCGGGAGCGAGGCGGCGAGCGCCGGCGAGTGCACCAGGTACGCCGCCCACTTCGCGCGCGAGACCGCGACGTTCAGGCGGTTGGGCAGGAGGAGGAACTCCATCCCGCGCGGAACGTCGGCCCCGGAGGACGCGGCGAGCGACACGATGGCGACCACCGCCTCCCTGCCCTGGAAGAGGTCGACCGTGCCGACCGGCGTCTCCTCGAGGCCCGCGGCGTCGAGGGCGGCGCGGAGGAGCCCGCCCTGGGCGTTGTAGGGCGCGACGACGATGACGTCGGCCGCGGTCAGCGTCCGCTCGCCGTGCTCGTCGAACCAGGTGCGGCCGACGAGGGAGAGGGCGATCTCGACGACGCGCCTCGCCTCGTCCGGCGAAGAGGTGGTGTCGCCCGCGTGCTCGACCGGGACGGAGTGCACGCCGGGCTCGACCCCCTCGAGGTGGCGCACCTGCGGCGCCCGCGACCGCAGCGCGCCCTCGTAGGAGAGCTCGGAGACGGCGTCGGAGAGCGCCGGGTGCATCCGGTGGGTCTGCGCGAGGAAGTAGCCGTATTCGGGCGGGAGGACGTCGTGCCCGTCGGCGAGCCAGCCGAGCGCCGACTCGTCGACCGGCTCCGGGTGCGCGCCCTGGCTCACCTGGGGCAGCTGCTGCGGATCGCCGAGCAGGAGCAGGCGCTGGGCGGAGACGGCCGACGCGATCGTCGGGGCGAGCGAGAACTGCCCGGCCTCGTCGACCACCAGGAGGTCGAGCGAGCGGCGCGGCACGGTGACCGGGTTCGCGAAGGTCCAGGCGGTGCCGCCGATGACGCAGCCGCCGCCCTCCTCGAGGACCGCGGTGAGTGCCGCCGCGTTCTTCACCGGCGCCCAGGGCGCCGCCTCGAGCGCCTCGGGCGGCGTGCCGTTCTTGGGCACCTTCGCCACCCTGGAGGGATCGACGCCGCGGCCGACGACGGCGCTCAGCACGTTCTCGACCACCGAGTGCGACTGGCCGACCACGCCGATGCGCCAGCCGTGCTCGTTCACCAGCCGGGCGATCACGTGGGAGCCGACGTAGGTCTTGCCGGTGCCGGGCGGACCCTGCACGGCGAGGGTCGCCCGGTCGAGTCCGAGCAGAGTGGTGACGACCGCGCCGATCACGTCGTCGCCCTGCACCGGAGCGACGGCTCCCGGCGGCACGCGGCGGAGGACGTCGAGCGCCGGGTCGGCCAGCATCGCGGGCAGCGCGTCGAGGACCTCGCCGCCCCACTCCGCGATCGCCTCGGGCTGGGGCGCGGCGCGCGGCGGCGGCGCGGGGGCGAGGGCGACCGGAGCGTCGTCGTGCGGATCCTCCCCCGCCTTCAGGCCCTCCTTGAGGAGCAGGACGATCCGCTCGCCGTCGTCGTCGACCGCGAGGATCTCGGAGCGCTCGGAGGCGCCGCGCAGACCGGGACCGGGCGAGGGTGCGCCAGGGGGCGCCGGGGCCTCGTAGACCAGGTACGGCGACGAGCCGGTGCCGAGCCGGCTGCCGGGAGCGAGCCGGCCGAGGATCCGCAGCTCGCGCGACTGCGTGCGGGCGCGCGGGAGCTTCGCCCAGTCGCGGACGACCTCGACCCGGTCGATCATCACGACGTCGCGGGTGTCCGCCCACTCGTCCAGCGGCTGCCGGAGGCGGTCGAAGTGCTCCTGCCAGAAGGTCTTGGCCTCGCGGCGGTGGTAGTCGATCGCCGCGCCGGCGAGGGCGAGCGCGGTCTGGTCGGCCGTGCGCTCGCGCGGCTCGATCCCCTCGACCTGCGCCAGCAGTGCGACCGCGACGGGGTGCGGCTCGCGGGGCACGGGGATCTCGACCTCGAGCAGCGGCGGCAGCTCCTCGCGCGGCGGAGCGAGCTCCAGGAGCCAGTCGCGCAGGCGGAGCGTGGAGCGGCAGTCGTAGGCGTTGTACTCGGCGACGAGGTCGAGCCCGCGCTGCCCCTCGACAGGATCGGCCCTCTGTGCGGCGCGCGCCTCCACGTACATCTCGATGCTGTCGGCGGCGTTCGTGACGCCGGACGCGTCCCGCTCCTCCTCGCCCATGTAGAGCGGCTCCAGCTTCTTGAGCGAGTAGCTGCGCGAGCCCACGCGGAGCGCCCGCCGCACCACCGGGTACAGGTCGACCAGGACGCCGTCGCGCAGGAGCGCGTCGACCTCCTCCTCGCCGACCCCGTGGCGGAGCGCGAGCGAGAGCAGGTGGCTGCGCTCGTAGGAGGCGTAGTGGTAGACGTGCATCCGGGGGTGCTCGACCCGGCGCGCCTGCAGGAGCGCGAGGAAGTCGAGGAGCGCCCGGCGCTCGGCCGCGAGGTCGTGCGCCCAGAGCGCGGTGAAGCGCTCCTGGTCGTCGACCATGCCGAAGAGGTAGTCGAGGCCCCACTCGCGGTTGTCCTCGGTGTAGAGAGGGTCGCCCTCGAAGTCGAAGAAGAGGTCCCCCGGATCGGGGGCGGGCAGCCCGGCGAGCACGGAGGCGTCGATCACCTCGACGGCCGGCACCGGCGAGGACTCCGATCGCAGCTGCAGCCGCGCCTGGGCACGCAGGCCCTCGAGCGTGCCCGCGCCCAGGCCGGGGACGGGGCCGTCGTGCTCGGCGAGGGCGTCGAGGGTGAGGACGCCGGCCGCCGTGAGCTTCGCCCGCTGGTCGAGCCGCATCCCGGCGACGAGGATCGGATCGCGGTGCGCCTGGACCTCGGGCGCGCAGACGGAGCAGCGTCCGCAGGAGGGGTAGCGCGGATCGCCCCACTCCAGCGGCTCGTCGGCGGCGAGGCGCTCGTCGAGCACGGCGCGGAGCCGGGCGCGCTGCACCCGCTGGACCGGGGCGACGACGGCCAGCTCGTGGCTGGTGACGGAGACGTCGCCGAGCACGAGGTGCACCTGCTCCCCCACGCGGATGCCGCGCGCCTGCATCTGCTCGGCGTAGGCGGCGAGCTGCAGCAGCGCCGGGATCTTCGCGTGCCGGGCGAGCTTGGTGTCGTAGACCTCGTAGGCGCCGTCGGCGGTGCGGAGGAGGAAGTCCGAGAAGCCCAGGAACTCGCCGTCGAAGAAGGTGGCCTGGTAGAGCACGTCGACCCCGGCGCGCATCGCCTCGACGGCCGCCTCGGCCGCCGCGGGGTAGCCGGCGGGCTCGGGGCGCTCGAACTCGAGCACCTCGTGCGTGCGCTTCAGCTCGGCGAGGAAGCGGTGCTCGTGCTCGTCGCCGAGTACCGCGGTGCGCTCGAGCATCCCGTCCCTCTCGGCCTCGAGGCGCGGCGCGCGGCCCAGCAGGGCGTCGAACCGGCGGAGGACGGCCCACTCGCAGGCCGCCCAGTTCGACAGGTCGGTGGGGCTCGTGACCACGCGGCCGGACTCCAGATACACGCGACTCCTTCCGCGACCACCGGGCGGCGATCGGCTCCAGGCTAGGGCGCCCCTCCGACACTCGTGCGGCCTCGGCCACCACCCGCGCCGCTCCGGCTCCGCGTGGCAGGCTGGGCCGATGACCCGCGCTCGCTTCGAGATCATCCCGGCCGACGACATCGGCGAGCGCGCCGCACGGGCGTTCCCGGACCCCTCCGCGGTGACGCTGACCGTGACCAGCCTGCCGAAGCACGGGACCGGGCGGACCGTGGACTGCGCGGTCGCGCTGGCCGGGCGCGGGTTCCGCGTGGTGCCCCACCTGGCGGCGCGGAACGTCGAGGGCCGCGCCGCACTCGAGCGGGTCCTCGAGCGGATGGGCGAGGCGGGGATCGACGAGGCGTTCGTGATCTCGGGCGACGCGTCCTCGGCGGCCGGCACCTACTCCACGAGCCTCGAGCTCATCCGCGACGCCCGCGAGATCTCACCCGGGCTGGCCCTGGACATCGCAGGCTATCCCGAGGGCCACCCGCACCTCTCCGACGAGAGCATCGAACGGCACCTGCGCGAGCGCGCTCCGTTCATCCGCTCGATCGTCACGCAGATGTGCTTCGACGTCGACGCGGTGGTCCGCTACGCCGATCGGCTCCGCGAGACGGGGGTCACGGCCGATCTGTGGGCGGGCGTGCCGGGGCCGGTCGAGCGCTCGCGGCTGCTGACGCTGGGCGCGCGGATCGGAGTGGGCTCCTCGCTCGGCTTCCTGAAGCGGAGCGCCGGGGGTCGGCGGGCTCCTCCGCGGACGCCGCTTCGACCCGTCCGCGTTCGTCGCGCGCCTGGAAGCGGCGGCGGGCGACCGCCTCGCGGGCCTGCACGTCTACACCTTCAACGAGCTCGACTCCCTCGCCGCCTTCGGCTGATCGGCGAGCCTCCGCGCTCCTCGGGCGCCGATCCTCGGGGCCTCGAAGCCCTCGCAGGGAGCGCTATGCCGGTCAGGTGGTGCGGCGGATCCAGATCGGCGGGTGCGGGAGCTCGGCCTCGGTGCGCAGGCGGCCGGCGAGTGGAGCCCAGACCACGAGCGCCACGCCGATCCCGAGCAGCAGGCCGCCGACGGTGTCGCTCAGCCAGTGGGCGCCGAGGTAGGTGCGGCTCGCCATCATCGCCACGGTGTAGAGAAAGCCCGCGATCCAGACCCACAGCAGCGGGAACACCAGGGCCAGCACCATCGCCGTCGTCGCCGCGTTGGCGGTATGGCCGGACGGGAAGGAGCCGTAGTCGCTGGTGACGAGCATGTCGGCCGGGCGGGCGCGTCCCACCAGCTCCTTGACGAGCTGGGTGGCGCCCACGCTGACCAGCGCGGCGATCGCGTAGTAGAGCGCCGCCCACCGCCTGCGGAACACCAGCAGCACGGCGACGATGCCGAGCGGGATGAGCGTCGTGCCGACGAGCCCCGCTCCGACCGTGTTCATGACGAGGGCCGGGATGTCCCAGACCGGCGAGCGGTGCTCGACGATCTCGTCCATCCACTCCACGTCGAAGCGGAAGGCCGAGGTGGGGCGGAAGGCGATCAGCACGGCGAGCAGCACCGTGAGCAGGATCGCGAGCGACGCGGAGATCAGCGGCCAGCGGCGGGAGACCCGGTGGGCCGCCTCCTTCGTCAGCAGCCGGGCGGCGACGTCGTCGGACGGCACCTGCTCGCGCATCCGCGCACGCTGGACGGCGTCGGGGCGCGCGATTCCGGGCTCGGTCGACAGGCGGTCGTCGCGGTGATCCATCCGGACATGATGCCGTCACCCGGCGTTCCCCCGCTGGGGGTTGCGGGGCGGCGCGGCCGACGGTTCGGAAGCCCGGCGTCCGTGCGCAGCGTTCGTGGCACGGTTCGACCGGCCGTGCGGATGCCCGGCCTTCCCCCGCGGGGGTCTCGCGGCGCGGCTCAGCCGGCCGCGCGGGCCAGGCGGGCGGCGCGGAGGGCGTCGAGCCGGGTCGGCTCGGAGGAGCGGGCGAGGAGCCGCGCGGCGACGGCGCTCACGCGGGAGTCGCCCGAGGCAGAGGCCCGCTCGAGGGCGGCGGCCGCGTCGGGACCGGTGATCGAGCCGAGCGCCATCACGGCCGAGACCGCCAGCGCGGAGTCGTCGCTGCCGGCGGCCCCGTCCAGCGCGTCGACGGCAGGACGCGCGTCGTCGCCCAGGTAACCGAGCGCGGCGGCGGCATGCCGGCGGACCGGCGCGGACCCCTCGCGGAGGGCCTGCTCCAGACCGGGGACGGCCGCGGCGCCGAAGGAGGCGAGGACGTCGGTGAGCACGTTCTGCGCCTCCGCGTCGTCGTCGCCGAGCAGGCCGAGCAGGACCGGCAGCGCGCGCTCGTCGCCGAGGCGGCCCAGCGCGAAGCGGGCCTTCGCAGCGACGGCGGGCTCGGAGTCGGCGGCCAGCGGGGCGATGTCGTCGAGCGTCGCCGGGTCGAGGATCTTGCTGAGCACGTGCAGCGCCTGCGTGCGCACCCGGGGCTCGCGGCCGAGCGCCTCGCGGGCGACGGGGACGGCGGCGGAGCCGAGGCGGCCGAGCGACCAGGTGAGCACGTCGCTGACGAAGAAGTCGGGCTCCTCCCACAGGTGCGCGGCGAGGGGCTCGGCGGTGGCGGGCTCGGCGAGCTCGCCCAGGGTCATCGCCGCGCGGAGGCGGACGTCGCGGTCGGGGTCGGAGAGCTCGGCGAGCAGGGCGGAGGAGTCGCGGGAGGACATGGGAGGGGACTGTAGCAGCGGCGCTCGGGAGCGGATCCAGCGAGGGCCGGAACGCCCGGGAGGAGCCGCAGGAGCGGGGCGTGCCGGACCGCCGGGACCCGGAGCCGAGCGCTCAGTCCTGCAGCGCCGGGACGCTCCTCGGCCGGACGATCAGCCAGAGCGCCAGGATCGACACGGTCACCGTCGACATCATCACCACGGCCATCGGCACGGCCGAGCCGGCGCCGAAGACCCCCGAGATCGGCGACAGCAGTCCGGCGGTGCCGAAGTTCACCGCTCCGAGCAGCGACGCGGCCGTCCCCGCCTCCCGGCCGTGGTTGACCAGGCCGAGGACCTGCACGCACGGGAAGCTGAAGCCGCAGGACGCGATGAAGAACCACAGCGGGACGAGCGTGCCCCAGAGCCCCAGCCCGAGCACGTCGAAGAAGGCGATCAGGCCGGCGGAGGTGAACAGCGTCAGCGTCGTGATCGCGAGGATCCACTGCGGCCCGATCCTCCGGCTGAGGTAGGAGGACGCCTGCACGCCGAGGACGACGCCGAGCGAGTTCACGGCGAAGAGCAGCCCGTACTGCTGCGCGTCGAATCCGTAGAGGCCCTGGAACAGGAACGAGGAGCTGGAGAGGTAGGTGAACAGGCCGGCGAAGGTCATGCCCCCGATCACCGCCACTCCGAGGAACACGCGGTCGCTGAGGACGGCCCGGTAGCGCTGCACGAGCGAGCGGTGCTCGCGCTCGTGGCGGGCGGCGCGGGGCCGGGTCTCGACGACGAGCAGGCCGACGGCCGCGACGACCAGCACGCCGTAGGCGGCGAGGAAGACGAAGATCCCGCGCCAGTCCATGATCAGCAGCAGCTGGGAGCCGATGACCGGCGCGAGCACGGGCGCGAGGCCCGACACCAGGGCGAGCCGGGACAGCATGCGCACCAGCGGGCGTCCGCCGAAGAGGTCGCGGACCATCGCCATCGCGACCACGCCGCCCGCCGCCGCGCCGGCTCCCATCAGGAAGCGGAAGACGCCGAGGGTGACGATCTCGGGGGCGAGCGCCGCGCCGACGCAGGCCAGCACGTGCAGAGAGGTGGCCAGGAGGATCGGCAGGCGCCGGCCGACCGCGTCGCTCCAGGGGCCCACGACCAGCTGGCCGAGTGCGAAGCCGAGGGTCGTGCCGGTGAGGGTCAGCTGGACCGCCGCCTCCGACACGTTCAGCTCGCTCTGCAGCGCGGGGAACGCCGGCAGGTAGAGGTCGATCGTGAACGGCCCGAGGGCGGTCAGCGAGCCGAGGACGATCACGTAGACGAGGCGCTGGCGGGCCGTCAGGGCGTCGCCCGGGTGGCGGTGCACCGGGAGGGAGGCGGTCGGAGTCGAGGCGGGAGTGGACACGGAGTGCCTTCCTGCGCAGGGCGCAGCGGGGTGGGAGGGAGG
>NZ_PSVQ01000060.1:0-10424 GCF_002932395.1 Rathayibacter sp. AY1D9 | reverse complement strand
CCTCCCGACCCCGATCACCCCAGGAGTCCCCTCATGTCCGTCGTCCTCGTCGTCAACAGCGGATCGTCGTCGTTCAAGTACCAGCTCATCGAGATGACCACCGAGGAGACGCTCGCCAGCGGCCTCGTCGAGCGGATCGGCGAGGACACCGGCCGCACGAAGCACACCCGCGACGGGGAGTCGTTCGAGATCGAGGGGCCGATCCCCGACCACACCGCCGGCTTCGACGCGATGATCCGCGCGTTCGGCGAGCACGGCCCGAGCCTCGACGAGTTCCCTCCCGTCGCCGTGGGCCACCGCGTCGTGCACGGCGGCAAGCGCTTCTTCGAGCCCACCGTCGTCACCGACCTGGTCAAGATCAACATCGAGGACCTCGCCGACCTCGCCCCGCTGCACAACCCCGCGAACCTCGAGGGCATCGAGGCGGCGCAGAACGCCTTCCCGGACGTCCCGCACGTCGCCGTCTTCGACACCGCCTTCCACCACACGATCCCGGCCGAGGCGTCGACCTACGCGCTGCCCGCCGAGCTCGCCGAGAAGCACCGCGTCCGCCGCTACGGCTTCCACGGCACCTCGCACAAGTTCGTCTCGGAGGCCGCCGCCGCCTACCTCGGCCGCCGCCGCTCCGACCTGAAGACGATCGTCCTGCACCTGGGCAACGGAGCGTCCGCCTGCGCCGTCGACGGCGGCGTCTCCGTCGAGACCTCGATGGGCATGACCCCGCTCGAGGGCCTGGTGATGGGCACCCGCTCCGGCGACCTCGACCCGGCCGTCGTCTTCCACCTGGCCCGCAAGGCGGGCCTCTCGATCGACGAGCTCGACACCCTCCTCAACCGCCGAAGCGGCCTCCTCGGCCTCACGGGTCGCGGCGACATGCGCGACGTCCAGGAGGCGGCCGAGGCCGGCGACGAGCAGGCCCGCGCCGGGCTCGAGGTCTACTACCACCGCCTCCGCCACTACATCGGGGCCTTCTACGCCCAGCTGGGCCGCGTCGACGCCGTGGTGTTCACGGCGGGAGTCGGCGAGAACGTCGCCGCCGTCCGCGCCGGCGCCCTCCGCGGCCTCGAGGGCCTGGGCATCGAGCTCGACCCCGAGCGCAACACGTCCTCCGACCGCGGCGCCCGCCGCATCTCCACCGACGACTCCCGCGTCGCCGTCCTCGTCATCCCCACGAACGAGGAGCTGGAGATCGCCCGGCAGTCCTTGTCGGTCGTGTAGCGGCGGAGCCGCGACACGACTCGCGGCCGGCTTCCAGGGGTGGCGGCTCCCGTGGAGCGGGTCCTGTCGGGCTGCCCTGAATCGCTCGCACGCGGCGGTGCCCGCTCGTCGTGCGGCGGTGGCCCGTTGCGCGACCGCGGTCGGCTTCTCGTGGGCCTGCATCGCGCAGAGCCGGGTACGTCGGGCTGCCCTGAATCGCTGGCACGCGGCGGTGCTCGCTCGTCGTGCAGCGGTGGCCCGCTGCACGACCGCGGTCGGCTTCTCGTGGGCCTGCGTTGCGCAGAGCGGGTCTTGTCGGGCTGCCCTGAATCGCTCGCACCCGATTCCGGGTCGCGGCCCTCTGCCGAACACGCGGCGACCCTCGCTGGTCGAGTAGCCGCGGGACGCGGCGTGGCGAGAGCCACCGAGTACGAGGGGGATCTCGATGCGGCCGCTGTGCGGGCTGCTCCATCGGCAGGAGCCGGCTGAGGAGCCCCGGCTCAGGGCAGCAGGCGCGCGTCGCCCGCGTAGAGGTTGAAGCCGGAGCCGCGGCTGAAGCCGATCAGGGTGAGGCCGGAGTCGCGAGCCAGGTCCACCGCCAGCGACGACGGGGCACCGACCGCGGCGAGCAGGGGGATGCCGGCCATCACGGCCTTCTGCACCAGCTCGAACGAGGCGCGCCCCGACACCTGCAGCAGCGTCCCCCGCAATGGCAGCCGCCCCTCCCGGAGCCCCCAGCCGACCACCTTGTCCACGGCGTTGTGCCGCCCGACGTCCTCCCGGAGCACCAGCAGCGAGCCGTCCGCGTCGAACAGCCCGGCCGCGTGGACGCCGCCCGTCCGCTCGAACACCGCCTGCGCCTCGCGGAGCCGATCGGGGAGCGAGACCAGCAGCTCCCGCTCGACCCGCAGGTCGTCCTCCGCGACGCTCCACGCCGAGTCGGTGGCGACCGCCTCGAGTGACGCGAGCCCGCACACTCCGCACGAGCTCGTCGTGTACACCGACCGCTCGCGCTCGAGCAGCACGGCCTCCCGCCCGCCGCGAACGCTCGCGTCGACCACGTTGTACGTGTTCTCGCCCGGCCCGGAGCCGCTCGCGCAGTAGCGCATCGCCGCCAGCTGCTCCGACTCTGTGAGCACCCCCTCGGACACCAGGAATCCCGCGACCAGGTCGAAGTCGTCGCCGGGCGTGCGCATGGTCACGCTGAAGCGCCGTCCGCCGACGCGGATCTCGAGCGGCTCCTCGACGGCCAGGACGTCCTCGCGACGGCGGGGCGGATCGTCGGCGCGGACGGCGGTCAGGCGGGTGCGGGCGACACTGCGGCTCATGGGTCTCCTCAGGCGGTGGAGGTCATCCTCCCACCGGGAACCGGGAGCGATGCCGGGGTGCGGACGTACGATGCAGGAATGGTCGATGACGCCGAGCCCCGCGAGAGTCCGATCGACGAGAGCCGCCTCTCCGTCCGGTCGCCGAAGAGACGCGCCGTCGGGATCCCCGGCGTCGCCCACGCCCTCGAGATCTCGCTCAAGCAGATGGGCCCGGTGCGCAGCGCCGAGACGCTCCTGCGGGTGAACCAGAAGACCGGATTCGACTGCCCGGGCTGCGCCTGGCCGGAGGGCGACAAGCGCCACGTCGCCGAGTTCTGCGAGAACGGAGCGAAGGCGGTCGCCGAGGAGGCCACGCTCCGCACCGTCACATCGGCCTTCTTCGCCGCGCACCCCGTCGCGGAGCTGGAGGAGTGGGACGACTTCGCGCTCGGCCAGCAGGGCCGGCTGACGGAGCCGATGCTGCTCGAGGAGGGCGCCACGCACTACCGGCCGGTGGGCTGGGATGAGGCGCTCGACCTCGTGGCTGAGGAGCTGCGGGCCTGCGCGAGCCCCGACGAGGCGATCTTCTACACGTCCGGCCGGACCTCGAACGAGTCGGCCTTCGTCTACCAGCTGATGGTCCGCGGCTTCGGCACGAACAACCTGCCCGACTGCTCGAACATGTGCCACGAGTCCAGCGGATCGGCCCTCACTGAGACGATCGGGATCGGCAAGGGCTCGGTGAGCCTGCGCGACGTGGAGCGGGCACCGCTGATCATCGTCGCCGGCCAGAACCCCGGAACGAACCACCCGCGGATGCTGACCGCGCTGGAGCGCGCCAAGCGCGCCGGCGGCACCATCGTGGCCGTGAATCCGCTGCCGGAGGCGGGGCTGCTCCGCTTCCAGAACCCGCAGACCGTCCGCGGCACCCTGGGCGACGGCACGGCCCTCGCCGACCACTTCCTCCAGGTCCGGCTGGGCGGCGACCAGGCCCTGTTCCAGGGTCTGGGCAAGGCGCTGCTCGAGGCGGAGGAGGCGCGCGGCGACGTCTTCGACCACGCCTTCATCCGCGAGAGCACCGGCGGCCTCGCCGAGTACCTCCACGGGCTGCGGGAGGTCCAGTGGGACGAGATCGAGCGGGCGAGCGGGATCGACGAGACGCGCATCCGCACCGTCGCCGAGCTGATCGCGGCGTCCGAGGGCACCGTCGTCTGCTGGGCGATGGGCCTCACGCAGCACGCGCACTCGGTCGCGACGCTCAAGGACGTCGTCAACGTGCTCCTGCTCACCGGCAACATCGGCAAGCCCGGCGCGGGCGTCTGCCCGGTGCGCGGCCACTCGAACGTGCAGGGCGACCGCACGATGGGCATCTTCGAGCGGATGCCGGACTCCTTCCACGACGCGCTCGACCGCGAGTTCTCCTTCTCCTCCCCGCGCGTGCACGGGACGGACACGGTCGCCGCGATCCGGGCGATGCGCGACGGGAAGGCCCGCGTGTTCACGGGGCTCGGCGGCAACTTCGCCCGGGCGACGCCCGACAGCGGAGTGACGGAGGCGGCGATGCGCTCGCTCGCCCTCACCGTCCACGTCTCGACCAAGCTCAACCGCTCGCACGTGGTCACCGGCCGGCGCGCGCTGATCCTGCCCACCCTCGGCCGCACCGACTCCGACGTGCAGCGCTCGGGCGAGCAGCGGGTCACGGTCGAGGACTCGATGAGCGCCGTGCACGCCTCCCGGGGCCGCCTGCGCCCGCCGAGCCCGGGCCTGCGCTCGGAGGTGGCGATCCTCACGGGGATCGCGGAGCGGCTGCTCGAGGGCCGCGAGAACGTCCCCCGGGTCGACTGGGCGGGACTGCGCGACGACTACCGCCGCATCCGCTCGCACATCGCCAACGTCGTCCCCGGTTTCGACGGCTTCGAGGCCCGGATCGACGTGCCCGGCGGCTTCGTCCTCCCGCACCCGCCGCGCGACTCGCGCCGCTTCGACACCCCCTCCGGCCTGGCCCGCTTCACCGCGAATCCGCTCGAGTACCCGCGGGTTCCGGAGGGCAGGCTGCTGCTGCAGACGCTGCGCTCGCACGACCAGTTCAACACCACGATCTACGGCAAGGACGACCGCTACCGCGGGATCCACGACGGCCGCCGGGTGGTGTTCGTCCACGCCGACGACGTCGCCGAGCTGGGCTTCGCGGACGGCGCGATGGTCGACCTGGTCTCGGAGTGGCCCGACGGCGTCGAGCGGCGGGCGGAGGCGTTCCGCGTCGTGGCGTACGACACGCCCCGCGGCTGCGCGGCCGCCTACTACCCCGAGACGAACGTCCTCGTACCGCTGGACTCGACCGCGAAGATCAGCAACACGCCGACCTCGAAGTCGGTCGTGATCCGCCTCGAACCGGCGGCGTAGGCCTCACCAGGGCAGCGGCAGCAGGCGCACCGAGTCGCCTGCTGCCGCTCCCGGTGCGGGCACGACGGCCACGGCCTCCGAGGCGGCGAGACCGGTGAGCATGTGCGAGCGGATGCCGGCGGAGGCCCGCCAGCCGTCCTCGCCGGAGGAGACGGGCACGAGCACCGTGGTCCCCGCGCGCCCGAGCGGCTCGGCGAGGACGCCCCGGCCGAGGGGCCGGGCAGCGGCGCCGGACGCCGCGTCGAGGGCCGGCGGCAGGAAGGAGACCGCCGCGAGCAGGGCGGCGAGCGGGTTGCCCGGCAGCGCGATCACCAGCGTCCCGCCCGGCAGCAGCGCAGCCATGGTCGGGTGGCCGGGGCGCATTCCGACGCCGTCGACGAGGACGCGCGCGCCCACCGCATCGAGGGCGCGACGGACCGCGTCCACCCGGGAGCGCCCGGTCCCGCCCGTCGTGAGGAGGATCGGCGCCGTGCCCGCCAGCAGCGTCCGTGCGATCGCCTCCTCGTCGTCGCCGCGGCGCACGACCTCTCCCACGGCTCCGCCCGAGAGCTCGACCAGCGCGGGCAGCAGCGGCGTGAACGCGTCGCGCACCCGTCCGGCGGGCGGCATCCCCTCGGTGTCGACCTCGTCCCCCGTGAGGAGCAGGTCGACCGCGGCGGTCGGGCGGACGTCGAGCGCGTCGATCCCGGCGACCGCGAGCAGGGCGAGGTGCGCGGGAGTGAGGCGGGTCCGGGCATCGACCAGCACGGCTCCGCGGGCGGCCTCGTCGCCCGCGCGCCGGACGTGGCGGCCGGGCGGGAGGGGCGCCCGCGCCGTGAGCAGGTCGTCGCGGACCGCGCCCTGCTCGGACGGCAGCACGGCGTCGCTCCAGTCGGGCACGGCGGCTCCGGTGACGATCGGCGCGGCGGTGCCGTCCTCGAGCGGCCAGGGCCCGGGTCCGCGCACGGCCCAGCCGTCCATGGCCGAGGAGTCGTAGTGGGGGAGCGGCCGGGCGGCGGTGACGGCGCGGTCGAGGACGGCTCCGCGGGCGTCGAGGAGGGGGACTGTCGAGACGCCGGAGCGCGCCACCGCTTCGCCGACGATCCGCCTGGCCTCGTCCCAGTCGGTCGCCTCGTGCCCGTGCGCGCTCATCCCGTCCATTCTCCCGGGGCTCGGGGCGGGCCCTGGGCAGGACCCGCCCCGTCGGTCATCCCAGGTAGCCGTTCGGGTTCAGCACGAACTTCTTCGCGGCGCCCTTGTCGAAGTCGGCGTAGCCGCGGGGAGCGTCGTCCAGGCTGATCGCGGTGGTCTGGACCGCGTCGGCGATGTGGACCCGGTCGTGCAGGATCGCCATCATCAGCTGCCGGTTGTACTTCATGACCGGGCACTGGCCCGTGGTGAAGGACAGCGACTTCGCCCAGCCGAGCCCGAGGCGGATCGACAGCGAGCCCTCCTGGGCCGCCTCGTCGACTCCGCCCGGGTCGCCCGTGACGTAGAGGCCCGGGATGCCGAGGGCGCCGCCCGCCGCGGTGATCGACATCAGCGAGTTCAGCACCGTCGCCGGCGCCTCCTTCCCCGAGTCGGCGCCGTTGCCGTGCGCCTCGAAGCCGACGGCGTCCACTCCGCAGTCGACCTCGGGCACGCCGAGGATCTGCTCGATCTGGCCGGCCGGATCGCCCTTCGAGACGTCGACCGTCTCGCAGCCGAAGGAGCGCGCCTGCGCCAGACGCTCCTCGTTGAGGTCCGCGACGATCACGACGGCCGCTCCGAGCAGCTGCGCTCCGACCGCCGCGGCGAGTCCGACCGGTCCCGCTCCTGCGACGTAGACCGTGGAGCCGACGCCGACCCCGGCGGTCACCGCGCCGTGGAAGCCCGTCGGGAAGATGTCCGAGAGCATCGTCAGGTCGAGGATCTTCTCGAGCGCCTGATCGCGGTCCGGGAACACCAGGAGGTTCCAGTCGGCGTAGGGGACCATCACGTACTCGGCCTGCCCGCCGACCCAGCCGCCCATGTCGACGTAGCCGTACGCGCTGCCCGGGCGGTCCGGATTCACGTTGAGGCAGATGCCGGTCTTGCGCTCCTTGCAGTTGCGGCAGCGGCCGCAGGCGATGTTGAACGGCACGGACACGATGTCGCCGACCTTGACGAACTCGACGTCGGGGCCGACCTCCACGACCTCGCCGGTGATCTCGTGGCCGAGCACGAGGTCCGACGGAGCGGTGGTGCGGCCGCGGACCATGTGCTGGTCCGAGCCGCAGATGTTGGTGGAGACGGTGCGGAGGATGGCGCCGTGCGGCAGCTTCCGCCCGATGTTCGCCGGATTGACGCCGGGTCCGTCCTTCAGCTCGAAGGTGGGGTAGTCGATGTCGATGACCTCGACGACTCCGGGGGACTTGTAGGCGACGGCTCTGTTGCCTGACATGCGGGGCTCCTTCAGATGGACGACCGCGGCGCAGTCGGCCGCGGGAGTCCTGCGCCGCTCTCGGTCCGAGCCGCGGCACCGGGACTCGGGGGAACCGTACGGCGTCGGCCTGGTGCCGGATCGAGGCCGGTGGAGTAGCGTCTCAGGAGGCGTGCGGACGCTCGTCCACCGCCCGGTGCGAGGCCGTGAGCGCCGCGTCGAGCGCGTCCCGGCCGCCCCCGGCCAGGCCCGCCGCGTAGCCCGCGAGGAACGTGGTCAGCGGAGCCGCCGGCCGGACCACTCCGTGCGCCGCGCGACCGGCGAGGGCGAGCAGGGCGTCCGGGTCCACCGGGACCTCGCTGAGGCCGAGCGCGGAGCACAGCTCGGCCCACCAGCCGGCGAGCACCTCCTCCGTGGGGCGGGCGCCGTCGGAGGCGGAGGGGCGGGGGCCGGTCGTGTCGTCCATCCGCTCAGTCTGCGCCGCGCGGGCCCGGCAGGTCGATCCCGTGCCGGTGCGCGTCGGCGGGCGCGTCGACGTCGTCGGTCGTCCCTCCGGGCACCGTCACGAGCCGCGGGGGAAGGTCCCGGAGGAGGGCGCGCACCGAGGAGCCGTCGGGATCGCCGAGCGCGGTGAGCGCTTCGACGAGGGCCGCTCGCCGGTGCACGCCGAGGAGCTGCTGGGCTCGGCCGCTCGCGTCGACGGCCAGGAGGGAGGCCTCGACGGCGTTCGACGCGACCTCGAGCAGGGTGTGCACGGCGGGAGCGGGGGCGACGAGATCGGCGGCGAGCACGACGACCCAGTCCGGAGCGCCCGGGCGGTCGAGCAGGGGCAGCGCGGCGGCCAGGCCCGCGACCGGGCCGCCGAACGGCGGATCCTCCTGGACGAGCTCGGCGCCGTCGACGGCCGGTGCGAGCGACGACGGTCCGGCCACGACCCTCCGCTCGGCTCCGCGCACGGCTGCGAGGGCGGTGCCGAGGAGCGTCGACTCGCGGTGCCGGAGGAGCGGCTTGACCGCGCCGCCGAGGCGGGAGGCGCGTCCGCCGGCGAGCACGACCGCGTCGAAGCGGGGGAGCGGAGGCGGCGGGAGCACGGGACCGAGGCTACGCGCGCTCCGGTCTCCGCCGTCCCGGCTCCGGTGTCGGAGGTCGCGGCTACTGTTGACGGGTGGTAGCAGCCCTGTATCGCCGGTACCGGCCCGAGACGTTCGCCGAGATGATCGGCCAGTCCCAGGTGACGGATCCGCTCATGACGGCGCTCCGCACCAACCGCGTCAACCACGCCTACCTCTTCAGCGGCCCCCGCGGCTGCGGCAAGACCACCTCGGCGCGCATCCTCGCCCGCTGCCTCAACTGCGCGACGGGCCCGACCGACACCCCCTGCGGCGTCTGCGACAGCTGCGTCGAGCTCAGCCGCGAGGGCCAGGGCTCGCTCGACGTGGTCGAGATCGACGCGGCGAGCCACAACGGAGTCGACGACGCGCGCGATCTGCGCGAGCGCGCCATCTTCGCCCCGGCGCGCGACCGCTTCAAGATCTTCATCCTCGACGAGGCGCACATGGTCACGCCGCAGGGCTTCAACGCGCTGCTCAAGATCGTGGAGGAGCCGCCGGAGCACGTGAAGTTCATCTTCGCGACCACGGAGCCGGACAAGGTCATCGGCACGATCCGCTCGCGCACGCACCACTACCCGTTCCGGCTCGTCCCGCCGGCGCAGATGCTCGACTACACGCAGGAGCTCTGCGAGCGCGAGGGCGTGCACGTGGCGGCCGGCGTGCTGCCGCTCGTGGTCCGCGCGGGCGGCGGGTCCGTCCGCGACACGCTCTCCCTGCTCGACCAGCTGATGGCCGGCTCCGAGGCCGAGACCGTCGAGTACGAGCGGGCCGTCGCCCTCCTCGGCTACACCCACGGCGCCCTGCTCGACGAGGTGGTCGACGCGCTCGCCGAGCACGACTCCGCCGAGGCGTTCGGAGCGGTCGACCGCGTCATCCAGACGGGGCAGGACCCGCGCCGCTTCGTCGAGGACCTGCTCGAGAAGCTCCGCGACCTGATCGTCGTCGCGGCGACCGGGGGAGCGGCCTCGGCCGTGCTCCGCGGCGTCTCGCAGGACGAGCTCGACCGCATGGCCGGCCAGTCGCGCGCGCTCGGCCTGGCCGAGCTCTCGCGCATCGCCGACGTGGTCAACGAGGCCCTCACCGAGATGACCGGTGCGACCTCGCAGCGCCTGCACCTCGAGCTGATGATCGCCCGCACCCTGGTGCACGGCACCGGCGCCGGCATCGCGCCCGCTGCGGCCCAGGAGGAGCGCCCGCGGCACGTGGCCGCGCCGCGCGAGTCCGCGGCGCCCGCCCCGCGGTCGTCCGAGGCGTCGCGCGCGTCCGAGCCGTCCCGTGCGCCCGAGCCCCACCACGCCTCGCACGCCGCCGCTCCCGGCTCGGTGCCCGAGTCCATCGCGGCCGCTCCGCGCACCGAGGCGCCGGTGACGGCGTCCGCACCGGTCGCTGCGCCGCCGGTGACGGCGCCCGACGAGACGGCGGCCGCCCCGGAGGCGGACGAGTCCGCGCCGGCCGAGTCAGGACGCCCCCGCGCGACGACCGCCGCGGCGGCTCGTCCGGAGCCGGTCGAGCAGGAGCCGTCGGATCAGGCCGCTGCGTCCACTGAGGCGGCCGCCGCCTCCGCGGCCGCCGCCTCCGCACCCGCTGCGGCCGCGGGCGACGCACCCGCCGACGGCGCGGTCACCCTCCAGCGGATGAAGGACACCTGGCCCGAGATCCTCGAGGTCGTGCAGAAGGCGAAGATGACCGCCTGGCTGGTGGCCTACACCGCCCAGGTGCGCGCCCTCAAGGACGACGTGCTGACCCTCTCGTTCCCGAGCCAGAACGACGTCGAGTCGTTCAAGATGCCGGGAACCGCGGGGCAGCCCGGAGTCAGCGAGTACCTGCGTCAGGCGATCCAGCAGGTCCTCGGCCTGCGGGTGAAGTACATCGCCCGCGTCGAGCCTCGCGCAGCCGCCCCGGAGGCCGAACGCGCCGCCGTCGAGGCGACCGCCGCGCCCGCTCCGGCTACGCCGATCCCGGCCGCGACCGGCTCCGACGGCTGGGCCACGGTGGCGATCCCCGCCGATCCGACCCCTGCGGCCG
>NZ_PSVQ01000059.1:0-12163 GCF_002932395.1 Rathayibacter sp. AY1D9 | reverse complement strand
CGTCCAGGCCCATCGCGGGCACGCTCAGCCGGGCGGGCTCGACCCCGCCGCTGCCGCGCCTGCGCGCACCGTCGGCGTCGAGCCCGCCCGGCTGAGCGTGCCCGCGATGGGCCTGGACGAGCCGCTGATCGCGCTGGGCATCCAGTCGGACGGGGCGATGGAGGTGCCGGTGGACTACGACGACGTCGGCTGGTTCTCGGGAGGCGGGCGCCCGGGTGGCAGCGGCCGCACCGTGATCGCGGCGCACGTCGACTCGCGGTCCGGTCCCGCGGTCTTCTTCCGCCTCGGCGAGCTCGCCCCGGGCGATGAGATCGCGGTGAGCGGAGTGGACGGCTCCGACCACCGCTACCGGGTGAGGGCGGTCGAGTCCCACGCCAAGGCCGCGTTCCCCACCGCCCGCGTCTTCGGCGCGACCCTCGAGGAGGAGCTGATCCTCGTGACCTGCGGAGGCGAGTACGACACGGCGATCGGCCGCTACCGGGACAACCTGGTGGTGTTCGCCTCCCCGCTCTGAGGCCCGCCACGGAGGCGCGGCACAGAGGGGCGGCACGACCGCCCGGCATCGTGCCGCGGACGGTGGCGCAGAGCACAGCACGAGAGCCCCGTCGGCGCAAGGGTCCGAGCGCGCGCACGCCGTGTGGTCGGATGGGGAGGGCCGGCCCCCCGCCGCCGCTCCCCTCCCGCTCCCCACTGCCGTGGCGCGGCCGATCCGACAGGACGCCCGTGTCCACCAGCCCCCACCCCACCCTCTTCGCCCTGCCCGGACTCGGGCTCGACGGCCGCGCCTTCGACGCGCTCGGCCGCGAGCTCGCCGACGTCGCGGACCTCGTCGCGCTCGACCTGCCCGGTGGATCCGGGACCTCGCTCGAGGAGATGACCGCCGCCACGATCCGCCGGATCCGCGAGCACGACGCCTCCCGCTGGCTGCTCCTCGGGCACAGCATGGGCGGGAAGATCGCCTCCCTCGTGGCCTCGCGCACGGTCACCGGCCGCTCGGGCCTGTTCGGGCTCGCGGGCGTCGTGCTCCTCGCCGGGTCGCCGCTCTCGCCCGAGCCGATGGAGGAGGAGCGCCGCTCGACCATGCTCGGCTGGGTCGACGACGGGCACCTCGACGAGGCGCAGGCGCGCGAGTTCGTCGACCAGAACGTCGGCTCGCCGCTGCCCGCCGACGCCGACGCGGAAGTGCTGGCCGAGCTGCGCCGCTACTCCCCCGAGGGCTGGCGCGACTGGCTCGAGCACGGCAGCCGCGAGGACCGCACCGGAGAGGCCGCCCTCGGGGCCGTGCCCGCGCTCCTGATCGCGGGCGGTGCGGACGGCGACCTCGGCGCCGACGCGCAGCGCCGCCTGAACGGCTCCCTCTACTCCCGTGCCCGGCTGCTCACGCTCGCCGGGGCGGGCCACCTGCTGCCGTTCGAGCGCCCGGTCGAGGTGGCGGCGGCGATCCGCCGGTTCTGGGAGGAGGAGGCCGGCACGGCGCCGTCGGTCCCGGCCGACGTCGGCGCTGCCATCGCCTCCGCCCGCACCTCCACGCGGGTGCGCGGGCTGCTGGCGGTGCGCGCGCTCGCCGACGACCCGGAGTACGCGCCGCGCGCCCTGACCGTCGCCCAGCTCGCGGAGCTGCGCGCGATCGCCGACCGGGTCGTCCCTCAGGAGGGCGGCCGGATCGACCTGGCCGCACGGGTGGACACGCAGCTCGCGAACGGCGAGGGCGACGGCTGGCGCAACGCCGACCTGCCGGCCGACCCGATCGCCTACGGTCTGGCGCTCGACGCCCTCCGGGGCTTCGCCGGCCTCGGCCCCGCCGAGCAGGACGCGCGCCTCACCGCGATCGCCGACGGCTCCGCGGAGCCCGGCGACCGCTCGGCCGGCGGGCTCGGTGCCGAGCAGCTGACCGCCTGGTTCGAGGACTGCCGCGTCGACCTCGTGAAGCAGTGGCTGGCGCACCCCGCGTCGATGGCGCGGATCGGCTACGACGGCTACGCCAGCGGCGGCGACACGCTGCCGCTCGTGACGGGCTTCCGCCTGCTCGGCGCCGACGACCGCGAGACCTGGGAACCGACGACGAGGAGTCACCGATGAACACGACCGGCATGCGCCGCTTCCCGCTCGACGAGACGGTCGACGCCGTCGTGATCGGCACCGGGGCCGGCGGAGCGCCCCTGCTCTCGGTGCTCGCCGCTCGCGGGCTGCGCGTCGTCGCCCTCGAGGCCGGGCCGCACGTCGATCCGCTCGGCCACACCGCCGACGAGACGGCGGCCGTCGAGATCAACTGGATGGAGGAGCGCCTCAGCGGAGGCGAGACCCCCACCGCCTTCGGGCAGAACAACAGCGGCCGCGGGGTCGGCGGCTCGACGCTGCACTGGGGCGCGTTCACGCCCCGCCCCGACCCGCGCGACCTGCGACTCCGGAGCGACTCCGGCGTCGGCCGCGACTGGCCGATCGAGCACGCCGAGCTCACCGCGTACATCGAGAAGGTGGAGGCGACGATCGGAGTGGCGGGCCCGGCCGAGTACCCGTGGGACCCGTCGCGCCGCTACCTGCAGGGCCCGCTCGCGCGGAACGCCTCGGCCGACATGATGCTGCGCGGCTGCGCGGCGATCGGGATGCGCGCGACCGATGCGCCCGCCGCCGTGCTCAGCGGCCCGCGGGACGACGGCCGGCCCTCCTGCGTCAACTGCGGCCAGTGCCATCAGGGCTGCCGGACCGGCGCGAAGACGAGCATGGACGTGACCTACCTGCCGGAGGCGGTTCGGGCCGGCGCCGAGATCCGGGCCGACTCGTTCGTGCACGGGATCGAGCTGGACGCCGCGGGACGCGTGTGCGCCGTGGTCTACACGAGCGGCGGAGTGGAGCACCGGCAGCGCTGCTCCGCCCTGTTCCTCTGCGCGGGCGGCGTCGAGACGCCCCGGCTCCTCCTGCACACCGGCATCGCGAACAGCAGCGGCCAGGTGGGCCGGAACTTCCTGGCGCACGGGGCGACCCAGGTCTGGGGCACTTTCGAGAACGAGATGCGCGGCTACCGCGGCTACCCCTCCTCGGTGATCACCGAGGACACCGTCCGCCCGGCCGACGCGGACTTCGCGGGCGGCTACCTGATCCAGAGCCTCGGAGTGATGCCGCTGACCTACGCGACGACGCTCGCCCGCGGCGCGGGACTCTGGGGCAGCGCTCTGATGGACGCGCTCGACGGCTACCGCTTCGCGGCGGGCGTCGGGATCAACGCGGAGTGCCTGCCCGCCGACGGCAACCGGCTGGAGCTGACCGACGAGCTGGACGAGCACGGGGTGCCGAAGGCGCGCATCACGTTCTCGGCGGGCGCCAACGAGGAGGCGATCGACCGGCACGCGATCCGGACGATGACCGCGATCGTGGAGGCGGCCGGCGCGACGAGCACGCGGGTGATGGCGCGCACGGCGCACACGCTCGGCACCGTGCGGATGGGCACCGACGCGGGCGACGCCGTGATCGACGCGGACGGCCGCAGCTTCGACGTGCCGAACCTCTGGGTGTGCGACAACTCGGTGTTCCCGAGCGCGCTGATCGCGAACCCGGCGCTCGCGACGATGGCGCTCTCGCTGCGGACGGCGGACCGCTTCCTGGTGGCGTAGCGTCGCGGCGGCGGGACGGCTGCGGGGCGGGACGACGGGCGAGGTGCTCCTCCGCGTCGCCGACTGACCGCGCGTGCCCGCCCGGACTGCTCGCCCGGACTGCGCACCCCGCCGGAGCAGCCGAGGGGCGGTGCGGGGCGCCAGCGCAGTCCCGAGACACGCTGCCCGAACGGCGGGCCGACGCGACGGCATGTGACGGCGGTTAGGCGCGCGCTGAGCTGCCGAGGTGCTGAGCTGCCGAGGTGCTGCATCGTGGTGGCTGAACGGCGGCATGGCGAACGGCGGCGGCACGGCCCTGGTGTCGGCACGGTGTCAGGCGACGGTGCGGCCCCGGTGACGGTCCGCGCCTCAGCGGCGGTGGTGCGGCGGTGGTGCGACGGTGCGGCCGCGTGAACCCGAGCGAAGGCGCAGATCCGAGCGTCAGTGGCGCGGCGGGAGGTCGCTGAGCACTCGCCTCCGAGCGACAGCACGGCCCGATCACCAGTGCGAACCCGCGCCATGGGCCGAACCCGCCCGACAGCCGATTCCCTCAGGGGTGCACGGCAGCACGGGAGCACGAAAGCACGGCAGCGCGGCAGCACCGCAGCACCGCAGCACGGCAGCACCGCAGCACCGCAGCACGGCAGCACGGCAGCGTGTCAGAACGGCAGCGTGTCAGAACGGCGGCGGCCGGTCCTCGAACCTCGGGGTCGCGGGTGGGCCTGGACGGAGCCGTTCCTCGAGGCCCGGCGGGCGCGTGGTGATGCGGCGGCCGGTGGGGGTGGTCCAGTCGGCGGTGCCGTCGGGGTGGAGGACGTAGGTCCAGCGGTCGCCGTGCCGCACGTGGTGGTGGGCGACGCAGAGACTGGCGAGGTTGCCGGGGTCGGTGCCGCCGCCGTTTCGCCACTCGACGACGTGGTCGGCCTCGGCGCTCGCGGCGGAGCGGGTGCAGCCGGGGAAGCGGCAGGTCACGTCGCGGAGCTGGAGGAGGAGCCGCAGCTCGCGGTGCGGCAGTCGGCGTGTGCGCCCGACCGAGAGGACGGCGCCCGTCCGGGGCTCGGTCAGCACGCGGGTGACGGTCGCGGGGACGAGGCTCCGGGCGACGTCTGCGGGGATCGGGCCGTAGCCGTCGAGCTCGGCGGAGGCGTCGTCGGCGCCGGACGCGGTGCTCGCCGACAGGGTGACCCGCACCTCGGCGCGCACGCCGGTGACGAGGGTCGGAACGGGCCGATCGGCACCGACCGGGTCGGGCACCGTGCCGATGACGTCCGCATCGCAGAGGAGGTCGGCGAGAGCGTCGGCTCTCAGCTGGGCGAGGGTCCGCGCGTCGCCCGCTCGGGAGATCGCATCGACGGCGCCCGCCCCGGTGGTCCCGGCGGGCTCCGCTCCGGTCGTCCCGCTGGACTCCGCTCCGCAGGAGCCCGCTTCCGCGGCGTCGAGCGGCGGCGTCCCCTCCGCCGCGTCGCGGAGGATCCGGGCGATCCGGTCGAGGCGGCTGTACGCCCCCACGGCGACCGGGGCGGGGAGGAGGGCGCAGAGCGTCGCCATGCCGTCGACCTCGGGGGTCAGCCAGACCGCGCGGTCCTCGCGGGCACGTCGGTGCCGCTCGGCGAGGGGCTGCTCGTGGAGCTCCTCCCGCAGTCGGGCCAGAGCGCGCCGCAGCTGGGTCGGCGTGGTGCGGGCCGCGAGCTCGGCCGCCCGCGTATCGAACGCGGCGCGGGAGCCCGGAGGCAGGGTGGCCGCTACGGCGCAGACGACCTGGCCCGCCTCCCACCGCAGTCGCGCCCCGGCGAGGGCGGCGCGGGTGGTCGGCAGGTCCTCGACGAGGAGGCGCGCGTGGTCGAGCTCGCGGGAGGCGACCCGTTCGGAGACTCCGAGGGCGACGGCGAACTCCGCGCGGATCGACCGCTCGGCGAGGTCGCTCGACGCGTGGGGCGCCGAACCGCGGGCGAACGACTCCGGACGCTCGAGCGCGGCCCGGTGCCCGGCGTGCAGCTCCTCGGCCGCGGCCAGGAGCAGCGGGGACGCCGAGCGGGCCAGCGCCGCGGCTCGGTCGCCGCGAGCACGCACCTCGCTGAGCACCGCCTCCACTGCTGTCGACCCGCTGATCATCGTCATACGTGTATTCAATCAGCGACCACCGACACGGAAGCGACGGATCGTCATATCCGTGGAGAACCGGCGTGAAGCCCTCCTGTGGAGGGAGGGATCACCGCAGCCGACACCGCACATCCCCGCCGTCCTCGGGGCGGCGCGCGCAGGACACCGGCGCAACACCCCGCCACACGCACCGCCACACGCCCCCCGCTCACGCGAACCGCACCGCCACTCGCACCCGCTCACGCGAACCGCACCGCCACACACGCCCCCGCTCACCCGATCCGCACCGCCACACGCCCCCGCTCACCCGATCCGCACCGCCACACGCCCCCGCTCACGCGAACCGCACCGCCACACGCACCCGCTCACGCGAACCGCACCGCCACACACGCCCCCGCTCACCCGAACCGCACCGCCACACGCCCCCGCTCACCCGAACCGCACCGAACCGCACCGCCTCCCGCACTCCCGCACACCCTCAGCCTCACGCGAACCGCCCCGCCACCTCCGCCAGGCACTCCCGGAACACCCGCACGGCCGGCGACGCCAGCTGCGCCTCGCGCTGGGCGGTGAAGATCGTGCGGCGGGGCGTGCCGGGCAGCTCGAGGAGGCGGCAGTCCGGCGCCTCGCCCGCCCAGACCAGGTCGGGCATCAGGGCGACGGCGTGGCCGGAGGCGGCGAGTCGGATCTGCGCCTGCAGGTCGGCGGTCTCGAAGCGGACGTCCGGCTCGAAGCCCGCGACCCGGCAGGTCTGCTCGGCGAAGTGGCGGCTCGCGGTGCCGCGCGGCTCCATCACCCAGGCGGAGACGCGGGCCGAGGCGAGGTCGACGACGGCGGAGTCGCGGCTCACGGCGAGGCGGATCGCGTCGGTCGTCAGGTCGCTGCGCACCAGTCCGGGCAGCCAGGAGGTCGAGTGGCCGGGGTACTGCTCGGCGACGACGAGGTCGAACTCCCGCGCCCACGACGTCTCGTGCAGCGCGCCCTCGGGCTCGCGCTGCACCATCTCGACCCGCACCTCCGGGAAGCGGTCGGCGACGGCCCGGAGCGCACCCGGCATGAGCGCGAGCGCGGCCGACTGGAACACCGCGACGCGCACCCGCCCGGTCACCGACTCCCCCGAGGCCGCGAGCGCCGCCTCCGCCCGCTCGAGCAGGGCCATCACCTCGCCGGCCGCCTCGACCAGGATCTCGGCCTGGGGTGTGAGCTGCACGCGCCGGCCCGCCTTCCGCAGCAGCTCGACGCCGGCCTCGCGCTCGAGCACGGCGAGCTGCTGCGAGACGGCGGAGGGACTGTAGGCGAGGGCCTCGGCCGCGGCGGCGAGAGTGCCGCGGATGGCCACCTCGCGGAGCAGGACCAGGCGGCGGACATCGAGCACGGCGTCCCTCCGATCGTTCAGCTGAGCTGACCGGTACCGGTAAGGAACGGTCGCTTCTGCTCAACGGTAGCCGGTCGAATACTGAAGGCACCCACCTCAGAGCAGAAGGACCGCACCATGACGGATCTCGCCAGCCCCGCTCTCGCCACCGGCCCCGCGGCCGACGGCCCGTCCCCCGATTCGATCGATCCCCGCCTGGTCGACGAGAGCGTCGCCCTGGTGCGGCGCTGGCTGCGCGAGGCGTCCGCGATTCCGATCGACGCCTCCGGGGCGCAGCTGGCGGGCGTGCTGAAGGACCCGGCCGGCCTGGACTTCACGGTCGGCTTCGTCGACGGCGTCGTCCGCCCCGAGGACACCCGCGTCGCGGCGGCGGCGCTGAAGGCGATCGCGGGCGGCGTGCCGTCCTTCCTCCCGGCTCCGATGCGCGGCGCGGTCGCCCTCGGCGGCGTCATGGCGCCGCTCCTCCCGGACGTCGTGGTGCCGATCGCGCGCCGGGTGCTGCGACGGATGGTCGGCCACCTGATCATCGACGCGACCGACTCCCGCCTGGGCCCGGCCATCGCCGCGATCCGCCGCGACGGCGTCCGGCTCAACATGAACCTGCTCGGCGAGGCCGTCCTCGGCCGCGAGGAGGCCCACCGCCGCCTGGAGGGGACGCACCGGCTCCTCGCCCGCGACGACGTCGACTACGTCTCGATCAAGGTCTCCTCGAGCACCGCCCCGCACAACCCGTGGGCCTTCGACGCCGCGGTCGACGACATCGTGGAGGAGCTGGCGCCGCTGTTCGCCCGGGCCGCCGCGTCCTCGCCGCAGAAGTTCATCAACCTCGACATGGAGGAGTACAAGGACCTCGACCTCACCATCGCGGTCTTCACCCGCATCCTCGACCGGCCGGAGTTCCTCGGCCTCGAGGCCGGCATCGTGCTGCAGGCCTACCTGCCCGACGCGCTCTCGGCGATGATCCGCCTGCAGGAGTGGAGCGCCGCCCGCCGGGCCCGCGGCGGCGCCGGCATCAAGGTGCGCCTGGTCAAGGGCGCGAACCTGCCGATGGAGCAGGTCGAGGCCTCGGTCCACGACTGGCCGCTGGCGACCTGGAGCAGCAAGCAGGACTCCGACACGAACTACAAGCGCGTCGTCGACTACGCGCTGCACCCGGAGCGGATCCGCAACGTGCGGGTCGGCGTCGCCGGGCACAACCTCTTCGACGTCGCGTACTCGTGGCTTCTCGCCGGCACCCGCGGCGTCCGCGAGGGGATCGAGTACGAGATGCTCCTCGGCATGGCCCAGGGCCAGGCGGAGGCGGTGCGCCGCACGGTCGGCTCGCTCCTGCTCTACACGCCGGTCGTCGCGCCGGCCGAGTTCGACGTGGCGATCGCGTACCTGATCCGCCGGCTGGAGGAGGGCGCGTCGAGCCAGAACTTCATGTCGGCCGTCTTCGAGCTCGAGGCCGACCCGGCGCTCTTCGCGCGGGAGGAGGAGCGGTTCCGCGCCTCCGTCGCCGCCCTCGACGGGGCCGTCCCCCCGGCGCACCGCGTGCCCGACCGGTTCGCCGCGAGCGGCCGTCCGGGACCGGGCGACTTCCGCAGCACCCCCGACACCGACCCGTCCGTCGCCGCGAACCGCGAGTGGGCGCAGGCGATCCTCGCGCGCGTCCCCTCCTCCCGGGCCGGCGCCGACGCGATCGAGGCCGCCACGATCGGCACCCTCGACGAGCTGGAGTCGGTGCTCTCCGGCGCCCGCGGCAGCGGCTGGAGCGACGTCCCGGCCGAGGAGCGCGCCCGCATCCTGCACCGCGCCGGCGACGAGCTGGAGGCGCGCCGCGCCGAGCTGCTCGAGGTCATGGCGGCCGAGGGCGGCAAGACCCTCGACCAGGGCGACCCCGAGGTCTCGGAGGCCGTGGACTTCGCCCACTACTACGCCGAGCGCGCCCTCGAGCTCGACGCGGTCGACGGCGCCCGCTTCCACCCGGCCGCGCTGACCCTGGTCGCTCCGCCGTGGAACTTCCCGGTCGCGATCCCGGCCGGCGGCGTCCTCGCGGCGCTCGCGGCCGGCTCCGCCGTGGTGCTCAAGCCCGCCGGACCGACCGCGCGCTGCGGCGCGGTAGTGGCCGAGGCGCTGTGGGCGGCGGGCGTGCCCCGCGAGGCCCTGCGCCTGCTCCGCCTGCCGGAGGAGGAGCTGGGGCGCGACCTGATCGCCTCCCCGCAGGTCGACCGCGTGATCCTCACCGGCGCCTACGAGACGGCGGAGCTGTTCCGCTCCTTCCGGAACGACCTCCCGCTGCTGGCCGAGACGAGCGGCAAGAACGCGATCGTGGTCACCCCCTCGGCCGACCTCGACCTGGCGGTGAAGGACGTGGTGGCGAGCGCCTTCGGGCACGCGGGCCAGAAGTGCTCCGCCGCCTCGCTCGTCGTGCTGGTGGGCTCCGTCGCGCGCTCGAAGCGGTTCCGCGCGCAGCTGCTCGACGCGGTCTCCTCCCTCACGGTCGGCTACCCGACCGATCCCGCGACGCGGATGGGGCCGGTGATCGAACCCGCCGAGGGCAAGCTGCTGCGCGGCCTGACCGAGCTCGGCGCCGGTGAGACCTGGCTGCTGCAACCGCGGAGCCTCGACGACTCCGGACGCCTGTGGAGCCCCGGCGTCCGCGACGGCGTGCGCCGCGGGTCCGAGTTCCACCGCACCGAGTACTTCGGGCCGATCCTCGGGATCATGACGGCGGCGACCCTCGACGAGGCGATCGCGATCGTCAACGAGGTCGACTACGGGCTCACCTCGGGCCTGCACGCGCTCGACCCGGAGGAGATCGGCACTTGGCTCGACGGGATCGAGGCGGGCAACCTCTACGTGAACCGCGGGATCACCGGGGCGATCGTGCAGCGCCAGCCGTTCGGCGGCTGGAAGAAGTCGGCGGTCGGCCCGGGCACCAAGGCGGGCGGGCCGGACTACCTGCTCGGCCTGGGCTCGTGGACCGCGGCGTCGTCGGAGGCGACCGCTCCGGTCGTCGGACCGGCCGCCCGCCTGCTCGCCGCGTCCTGCGCGGAGCTCCCGGCGGAGGAGCACGCCGCGGTGGAGCGGACGGCGCGCAGCTGCGCGGCGGCGCGGGCCGCGAGCGCTCCTCGCGACGTGACGGGGCTGGAGGCGGAGCGCAACGTCTTCCGCCGCCTGCCCTACGACTCCGCCGTGCTGGTGCGTTTGGCCGCCGGGGAGCCGCTGGGCTCGCTCGTGCGGGTGGCCGTCGCGGCGGCGACCGCGCAGGCACGGGTGGTCGTCTCGAGCGCCGTGGCGCTGCCTCCGCAGCTCGCCGCCGGTCTCGACGAGGCGGCAGGCGCCGTCGTGGTCGAGGACGACGCGGCGTGGGAGGCGCGGGTGCGCGCGCACGGCGCCGGACGGGTGCGTCTGCTGGGCGCGTCCGCCGCGACGGTGACGGCCGTGACGGGCGGGCGCCCCGACCTCGCGGTCTACGCGGGCGCGGCGACCGAGGCGGGCCGGCTGGAGCTGCTGCCGTTCCTCCGCGAGCAGGCCGTGTCGATCACGGCCCACCGCTTCGGCACGCCGGACCATCTCACGGACGGGCTGCTCTGACCGGCGCGATCCGACCGGCGTGATCCGACCGCCCGCCGCGGGATCCCGCTCCGGTGAACCCGCTCCGGCGTGTCGACTACCGGAGCGGCGTCTCGCGGAGAGGGCGACGGAGGAACGACCGGGCGGAGAGGGGTCAGCCGCAGGCCGCACGTCAGTCCGCGTCAGCTCCGCGGCGGGTCCGCAGGGGTGGAGCGCGCGTCGTTGCTGGCGCGCGGGCCCTCCGGGAGGAGCGCGGCGCGTCCCACGCCCGATCGACGGCGGCGGCCGGGGTCAGCAGGATGTGCGCATGACCCGCCAGGAGAACGGCCGGCGCACCGCCGCGCCCGCCCGCGCGCCAGGCCCGCGCACGCGCCCGACCGTCGGCTCCGCCTTCGACCAGCGGTCGAACAGCATCAACGCCCTGCGGCTCGGGCTGGCGGTCCTCGTCATCGTGTCGCACTCCTTCCCCCTCGGCGGCTACGGCGACGACCCCGGGTTCGGCGGCTCCACCCTCGGCGCCTGGGCGGTCGGCGGGTTCTTCGCCACCTCCGGCTTCCTGATCACCGCGAGCCGGCTGCGCTCGCGATCGCTGGTCGACTTCCTCTGGCGGCGCTTCCTCCGCATCTATCCCGCCTTCCTCGTCTCGCTCCTGGTCGTGGCCTTCGTCGCCGCACCGCTCGCGTCGCTCCTCCTCGGAGCCGGCGAGTACAGCGCGGCCGGGGCGGTGCGCTTCGTGGTCGCCAATGCCGCCCTCTACATCCGGGAGTACGGCATCGCGGGGATGCTCGGCTCCGTCCCCTACCCGGGCGCGTGGAACGGCTCGCTCTGGAGCCTGTTCTACGAGTTCGTCAGCTACGTCGTGATCGGCCTGCTCGTCTCCCTGGCGCCCGAGCGCTGGGTGCGCCCCCTCGTGATCACGGGATTCGCGGGCCTCACCCTCGTCGCGGCGGTGCTCGCGACGGACCTCGTCCCGTTCCCGGCGCCCCTCAACCAGACGGTGACGCTCGTCGGGTACTTCCTCGCCGGCGCGCTCGTGCACCTGTACCGCGACCGCCTCCCCCTGACGGGCGCGCTCACCGCCGTCGCGGCCGTGCTGCTCGTCCTCGTGATCGCGACCGGCCTCTACCGCGTGCTCGCCGGCCTCCCCCTCGCCTATCTGATGGTCGCGCTCGGCGCCCGGCTCCCCCTGCGTCGGGTGGGCGCGACCCACGACGTCTCCTACGGGATGTACATCTACGCGTTCCCCGTGCAGCAGCTGCTCTCGCTGGCGATCGTCGGAGCCGGAGCCGACGTGCCGCTCTGGGCCTACATCGCGCTCTCGGTCGCGGCGACGGTCCCCCTCGCGTGGGCGAGCTGGCTGCTGGTCGAGCGCCCCGCGATGCGGCTGAAGCGCCTCACCGCCCGGGCTCCCGTCGACGTCGAGGGCCACGTCCTGCGCTGAGGCCCGGAGCCGCGAGCCCGGAGCCGCCGAGGGGGAAGGAGTGCGACACGATGACGAGGACCGCCAGCCCGAGCCGCAGGGCGTTGATGCTGTTCGACCGCT
>NZ_PSVQ01000006.1:0-98609 GCF_002932395.1 Rathayibacter sp. AY1D9 | reverse complement strand
GCCTCGCCGCGGTCCTGATCGGCCTCGCGCTCGCCGTGCGCCGCCGCCGGACCGTGCTCCGCGACGCTCCCGGCCGCCGCTCGAGGAGCTCGACGAGGATCCGACGTAGCTCGACGTCGACGACGAGAACGAGGACACGCTGCCGGCGAAGGCCGCCGCGTGGAAGCCGTTCGGTCCGGAGTACCAGACCGGCTCCTCGCCGGTGCGCTCGTAGGCCGACGCGAGCTCCGCCGACCACTCCTTCTCGAGACCGAAGAGCACGGCCCACGGCAGCAGGCGCTCCGTCACCTCGACCACCTCGACCGGTCCGACCGTGCGCCGATCCGCCCCGCGGGGCGACTGCAGCATCGCGATCCGGTCGGCCTCGGCCAGGCGGATGTACAGCTCGAGCCCGCGCAGATGGTCGCGCAGCTCCGCACCCGCGGCCGTCAGCGGCACCCTCGAGACCAGGATCGTCCCGACGACGGCCGCGACGATCGCGACCAGCATCAGCACGAGCGGGAGCGCTCCGCCGAAGGAGCGGGTCATCAGGAGGATCGCGCCCAGGAAGGCGGCCATGACACCCAGCAGCAGCGGGACGATCACGAGCACGCTGCCGCCGATCGTCCCGGCCTTCTTCAGTCCCGCCTCGGTCACCCGGTTGCCCAGCGCGGTCCGGAACTGTCCGACTGCCTTGCCGAACTCCTTGTCCTTGCCGGAGAGCTCACGCACCGTCCCCGGCACCCGGCCGAGGGCGATGTCGAGGAACTCGCGGTCGTCGGAGGCGAGGGGCCGCGGGCGTCCCGCGCGTCGCGTCGGCGTCGTCGCGGGGTCGAGCACCCGCACGGCGTACTCCTGCTTCCGCCCCTCCCCCGTCTCCTCGATGCGCACGAGACCGCGGACGGCGGCGTCCAGGAGTCCGGCCGCGGGGGCCTTCGACGTCTTCCGCAGCAGCGCGGCGGAGAGGAACAGCCCCTCCGCGGGCGGGTCGTACTCGGCGACGACGGTCGGGCGGCCGGGAGCGTCGCGGAGCACGGTCCGGCGGCGGCGCACGGCGAGCGCGAGGCCGATCAGGACCGCGGCGAGGCCGCCCAGCTGCACCCAGGACCAGCCGGAGGCGAGGTAGCGGTCGTCGCGCGGCGTGAAGGTCCCGGGAGCGAAGCCGATCGCCACGGTCACGTTCTCCCCCGGAGCCAGCGACTCCCCCGATGCCGTGACGACCGCGCCGTCGCGGCCGATCGGACAGGGCGTCGTCGAGCCCTCCGGCCCCCGGTAGCAGCTGACGGTCCCCGTCGCGGCGGAGGCCAGCGAACCGGCGAGCTCGACGCGCACGTCGTAGCGGTCGAAGGACTGGCGCCAGCCCGTGCCGTTGACGTCCCAGTAGAACTCGTCCTCGCCGCTGCGCGTGCCGGATCCAGGCAGGGTCGTGTTGTGCTGCGTGTAGGTGAAGACATAGGTCTGGCTGCCGCTGACGAACTCGTCCGCTGCGCTGGTGACCAGGAGGAAGCCGTCCTCGCGCTCGGTGTCGACCGGCCGCGCCGCCCCGTCGCCGTCGGTGACGGACACCAGGTCGACGTCGGTCGGGTGCCCCTCGTAGTCGAGCGGGATCGCGCGCTGCATGCCGCGGTTCTGCGACGGCGGGAACTCGGCGACGAAGGTCTCGACGGTGGTCAGCGTCGAGCGGCCCTCCTCGTCGCGGTCGAGGCGGAAGTCGGCCGAGTACTCCGAGAACCGGAAGCCGTCCACATCCGCGCGCACGACACCCGCGACGGGCTGCGGAGCCGCGACAGGGTGCGGAGCCGCCACGGCCTGCGCCGCCGCTCCGCCGACCAGCAGCGGGACCGCGAGGGCCACGGCCGCCGCGCGCCGCGCGACCACCCCCGCGCGGCCGGTCGAGGCGGACAGGATCGTGCCGAGCAGCCCCCACATGCCTGCGATGCTACGCGCCGACGCACGCCCGGCACGTCCCCCGGGCGGACTACTGGAGCAGGAACTGCGTGGGCGAGCCCGAGGGGATGCCGGCGACCGACACCGACAGGTTGTAGGCGGCGCCGCCCGCCTCGACCGCCTCGCGTCCGCCGGAGCAGGTGTCGGCGGAGGAGCGGGTGCGGTCCCACGTCAGCGCGCTGCCCATCACCGAGCGGCCCGCCTGGAGGAGCACCGGCAGATCGGCCGCGCCGGTCTGGCAGTCCGTGGAGGTCCAGATCTGCTCGGAGCCGCTCGTGATCGTGAAGACCTGCTTGCTCGTGCCCGCGTCGATCACGCAGTCGGTGCTCGAGATGTTGGCCAGCGAGAGCGAGAGCTGCGGATCCTCGCCGGGCGCGTAGCTCGTGGCGTCCGTGACCGCGGTGACGGCGACGGAGTCGGCCGTGCAGGCGGGTGCGGCGCCGGGCGTCGCACCGGGCGAGGTGGTCGGGTAGAGCGTCGGCAGCACGACGGTCGGCGTGGGGCTCGACGCGGCGTCGGAGCCGGTCATCCGCGGGAGCAGCGACAGCACCACCGCCAGGCCCGCGACGATGACGACCAGCGCGAGCAGCACTCCGGCGCGGCGTCGCCGGTAGACCCGGGAGGGCAGGCGGCGGGGCGGCGGAGTCACCGGGACAGGCTACGACGTGGCGGCGGTCAGAGCGTCTTCAGCATGCGGGTGTTGCCGAGCGTGTTCGGCTTCACCCGGGCGAGGTCGAGGAACTCGGCGACTCCCTCGTCGGGAGAGCGGAGCAGCTCGGCGTAGACCTCGGGGTCGACGACCTTCTCGCCGATCGGCTCGAAGCCGTGGCGGGCGAAGAAGTCGACCTCGAAGGTGAGGCAGAACAGGCGCTTCAGGCCGAGCTCGCGCGCGTCGTTCTCGAGGCGCTCCAGGATGTGGTGGCCCACACCCCTCCCGAGCCAGTCCTGCGCGACCGCGAGGGTGCGCACCTCCGCGATGTCGTCCCACATCACATGCAGCGCACCGCAGCCGATCGCCGTCCCGTGGCCGTCCTCGGCGATGCGGAACTCCTGCACGGCGCCGTAGAGCACCACGCGGTCCTTGCCCAGGAGGATGCGCTCGTTCACGAGCGGCTCGCTGAGCTCCTGGATGAAGGGGACATCGCTCGTGCGCGCGCGGCGCACCGGGTACTTCCAATCGGCCATTCGACAAGCCTAGGCCGCACCGGGCGCGGGATCCTGCGAGCAGGCGCCCACCCCCGGACGACGACGTGCCCGCCCCCTCGCGAGAGGGGACGGGCACGGGGTCGTTCGGCAGCCTGCTACGACATCAGGTCGGGCGTCGCCGGGCCGGCCGTGGCTGCTCCGGTGGACGCGCCGGCGCTGATCGAGATCAGACGCGGGGTCGTGGTGAAGACGAACTTGTTGTCGGCGAAGTCCACGTGGATGTGGTCTCCGGCGCCGAGCTCGCCGTGCAGGATCCGCTCGGACAGCTGGTCCTCGATCTCGCGCTGGATCGCGCGGCGCAGGGGGCGCGCACCGAGGGCCGGGTCGAACCCGACCTCGATCAGGCGCTCCTTGGCCGGCTGCGTCAGCTCCACCGTCATGTCACGGTCGAGCAGACGGTCGCCCAGGCGCTTGATGAAGAGGTCGACGATCTGGAGCAGCTCGGGCTTCGACAGCTGCGGGAAGACGATGACGTCGTCCACGCGGTTGAGGAACTCGGGCTTGAAGTGCTTCTTGAGCTCCTCGTTGACCTTGCCGCGCATGCGGTCGTAGCCGGTGGCGTTGTCGCCCTCGATCTGGAACCCGACGGGACCACCGGCGATGTCACGAGCACCGAGGTTGGTGGTCATGATGATGACGGTGTTCTTGAAGTCGACGACACGGCCCTGGCCGTCGGTCAGTCGACCCTCCTCCAGGATCTGGAGGAGCGAGTTGAAGATGTCCGGGTGCGCCTTCTCGATCTCGTCGAAGAGGACCACGCTGAACGGCTTGCGGCGCACCTTCTCGGTGAGCTGGCCGCCCTCCTCGAAGCCGACGAACCCGGGAGGGGCGCCGAACAGCCGCGAGACGGTGTGCTTCTCGCCGTACTCCGACATGTCGAGCGAGATCATCGCGTTCTCGTCGTCGAAGAGGAACTCGGCGAGCGCCTTGGCCAGCTCGGTCTTCCCGACGCCCGTGGGGCCGGCGAAGATGAACGAGCCCGAGGGGCGCTTGGGGTCCTTGAGGCCCGCGCGAGTGCGGCGGATCGTCCGCGAGAGGGCCGCGATGGCCTCCTCCTGGCCGATGACGCGCTGGTGGAGGGCCTTCTCCATGAAGACGAGCCGCGAGGACTCCTCCTCGGTGAGCTTGAAGACCGGGATGCCCGTCGCCTGGGCGAGGACCTCGGCGATCAGGCCCTCGTCGACCACGCCGGTGGCCTTGACGTCGCCCGACTTCCACTGCTTCTCGAGGCGCAGGCGCTCACCGAGCAGCTGCTTCTCCTCGTCGCGGAGCGACGCGGCCTTCTCGAAGTCCTGGTCCTCGATCGCGGCCTCCTTGGCGGAGCGGACCACGGCGATGCGGTCGTCGAAGTCGCGCAGCTCCGGCGGCGCCGAGAGGATCGAGAGGCGCAGGCGTGCGCCGGCCTCGTCGATCAGGTCGATCGCCTTGTCGGGGAGGAAGCGGTCGCTGATGTAGCGGTCGGCCAGATTGGCCGCCGAGACGATCGCGCCGTCGGTGATGGACACCTTGTGGTGCGCCTCGTAGCGGTCGCGCAGCCCCTTGAGGATGTTGATCGTGTGGGGCAGCGACGGCTCCGCGACCTGGATCGGCTGGAAGCGGCGCTCGAGAGCGGCGTCCTTCTCGAAGTGCTTGCGGTACTCGTCGAGCGTGGTCGCGCCGATGGTCTGCAGCTCGCCGCGGGCGAGCAGCGGCTTGAGGATCGAGGCGGCGTCGATCGCGCCCTCAGCAGCCCCTGCGCCGACGAGGGTGTGGATCTCGTCGATGAAGGTGATGATGTCGCCGCGGGTGCGGATCTCCTTCGTGACCTTCTTCAGGCGCTCCTCGAAGTCACCGCGGTAGCGGGATCCGGCGATGAGCGAGCCGAGGTCGAGCGTGTAGAGCTGCTTGTCCTTCAGCGTCTCGGGCACGTCGCCGCGCACGATCGCCTGGGCGAGGCCCTCGACGACGGCGGTCTTGCCGACGCCGGGCTCGCCGATCAGGACGGGGTTGTTCTTGGAGCGGCGGGAGAGGATCTGCATGACCCGCTCGATCTCCTTCTCGCGCCCGATGACCGGGTCGAGCTTGTTGTCGCGCGCCGCCTGGGTGAGGTTGCGTCCGAACTGGTCGAGGATCTGCGATCCCCCTTGAGGCTGCTGCTGCTCACCGCCCACGGCGACCTGCTCCTTGCCCTGGTAGCCCGAGAGCAGCTGAATGACCTGCTGGCGCACGCGGTTCAGGTCGGCACCGAGCTTGACCAGCACCTGAGCGGCGACGCCCTCGCCCTCGCGGATGAGGCCGAGCAGGATGTGCTCGGTCCCGATGTAGTTGTGGCCGAGCTGCAGCGCTTCGCGCAGGGACAGCTCGAGGACCTTCTTCGCCCGAGGCGTGAAGGGGATGTGGCCGGTCGGCTGCTGCTGCCCCTGGCCGATGATGTCCTGCACCTGCTCGCGCACAGCGTCGAGCGAGATCCCGAGGGACTCGAGCGCCTTCGCGGCCACTCCCTCGCCCTCGTGGATCAGGCCGAGCAGGATGTGCTCCGTGCCGATGTAGTTGTGATTGAGCATCTTGGCCTCTTCCTGGGCCAGGACGACGACGCGCCGCGCGCGATCGGTGAATCTCTCGAACATGCTGTCACTCCCTACAGAACCCGCAGGGGTGGGCTCCGATACGTCGACTGTAACCAGCGCTCCCCCCGGTGAGCAGGCCTGTTCGCCCTGGGCGTGCACGCGATCCGGGAGGGGTGCGGGCGGCGGTCCCGTCCACCGGTCCATGCGAAGGCATACACTTCCCGCATGAGCAACCTGGAGGAGCATCCCGACGAGCTCCCCGTCGCCGCGGAGCCGGTCCCTCGCGAGCCCGGCGCGGTCGAGATCCTGGAGGCACGGCTCGTCCCGCTCGGCGGTCCGCGCGCGATCGAGGTGCGCCGCACCCTCCCCCAGCGCTCGCGCTCGACCATCGGCGCATGGTGCTTCGCCGACCACTACGGCCCGGTGCGGCTCGGCGAGGAGGCCGGGATGGACGTCCCGCCGCACCCGCACACCGGCCTGCAGACCGTGAGCTGGCTCTTCGAGGGCGAGATCGAGCACCGCGACAGCGTCGGCAGCCTCGCCGTGGTGCGCCCGGGCGAGCTCAACCTGATGACGGCCGGACGCGGCATCTCGCACTCGGAGGTCTCGACCGGGGGCGCGCCCGTTCTGCACGGGGTGCAGCTCTGGGTCGCGCTGCCCGAGGAGGCGCGGCTCGTCGATCCGTTCTTCGAGCACCACCGCGGCGTGCCGGTGGAGCTGCCCGGCGCGCTGGTGCGCGTCTTCGTCGGAGGGATGCTGGGCGCGTCGGTGCCCGCGAGCACCTTCACTCCGCTGGTCGCCGCCCAGATCGACCTCGAGCCGGGTGCCCGGGTCGAGCTGCCGGTCGAGGAGTCGTGGGAGTACGGCGTGCTCGTCGACGCCGGCCCCGTGGCGGTCGAGGGCGCGGACGTCCCGCGCTCGGACCTCGCCTACCTGACGCCCGGCCGCTCGCACCTGGTGCTGGCCGCCGGGGACGCTGGAGCCCGCGTGGTGCTGCTCGGCGGCGAGCCGTTCGCCGAGGAGCTGGTGATGTGGTGGAACTTCGTCGGCCGCAGCCACGACGACGTGGCGTCCGCCCGCGAGCGCTGGCAGTCCGACGTGATCGCCGGGGCGGATCCCGCGGGACCGTTCGGCACCGTCGACGGGTACGGCGGACGCGCGCTCCCCGCGCCCGTGCTGCCGACCGTGCGCCTCAAGCCGCGCCGCCGGGCCTGAGCCGAGACCGTCAGGCCGAGGCGCTCCGAGGCGGGGCCCACGACTCGGGAGCGCGGGAGTCGCGATGATCCCGCTCGACCACCGCGACTCCCGCGCTCTCACCGGCGCGTCAGGACGCGTCCGACTCCTTCTTCGCGGCGGCCTTCGCCGCGGCCTCGCGATCGGTGGCCTCGGCCGTCTCGCGGAAGGCGCGGCGCGGATCCTGCAGCGCGCTCATCGGCGAGAGGTCGCGCGGAGTGACGGCGTCGACGAGCCAGCCCGTGATGATCCGCCACTTGCGGTCCAGGGTCGGCATCGCCGCTCCGTGGTAGGCGCGGTGGGCGAGCCAGGCGGGGAGGCCGCGCAGCTTCACGCCCTTGATCAGGCCCGCGCCCTTGCCGATGCCGTACTCGGCGACGGTCCCGACGGAGGCGTGGCGGTACTCCTCCACGGTGCCTCCGGTGAGGTCGGCGATGATGTTGCGCGCCAGGAGCTTGGCCTGCCGAACCGCGTTCTGCGCGTTCGGCGGGTAGTACGCGGGCTGCTTCTCGCTGGTGAGATCCGGCACCTGCGCGCCGTCGCCGGCCGCCCAGGCGCCGCCCACCGGCTCGCCGTCCTCGCGGATGACCCGCAGGCGCGCATCCGCCATGACGTGGCCCTTCGGCCCGCGGGGCGCATCGGTCGCGTCGAGGATCGGGTTCGGCTTCACGCCGGCGGTCCACACGATCGTGGCCGTCGGGATGCGCTCGCCGGAGGAGAGCTCCACGACGCCGTCCTCGCAGGAGGGCATCGTCGTCTTCAGGTGCACGTGCACGCCGCGCGAGCGGAGGTGGTCGAGCGTCCACTTCGAGAGCTCGGGACCGACCTCGGGGGCGACCCGGTCCAACGCCTCGACGAGGTGCCAGGTGACGTCGCCCATCGAGAGCGAGGGCTGCGCGGCGAGCGTCTTGCGGCTGAGGTCGAGCAGCTCGCTCAGCGCCTCGACGCCGGTGTAGCCGCCGCCGACGAAGACGAAGGTGAGCAGGCGCCGACGCTCGGCGGGATCGGTGGTGAGCGCCGCCTTCGCGATGTTCTCGATGACGCGGTCGCGCAGGTGCGCCGCCTCCTCCACCGTCTTGAAGCCGATGCCGTGCTCGGCGAGACCCGGCGTGGGGAAGGTGCGGGTGACGGCTCCGAGCGCGAAGACGACCTGGTCGAACTCGATCGTGCGGGTGGAGCCGTCCATCGCGGCGACGGTGGCGCTGCGCTCGGCGAGGCTCACGCCGGTGATCGCGCCGCGGATCACGCGGGTGCGCTTGAGCGCGGAGACCAGCGGCACCGTGACGTGGCGCGGCTGGACGTGGCCGCCGGCGACCTCGGGCAGCAGCGGCTGGTAGGTCATGTAGGGGTTCGGCTCGACGACGGTGACGTCGATCGGCGCCTCCCCCCGTCTCTTCTCGAGGCCCCAGGCCGTGTACAGGCCGACGTAGCCGCCGCCGAGGATGAGGATGCGCGTCGTACGGGATGCCGTCATGTCCGTTCCCTTCTCGAACCCGGCGCCGGGCAGGCGGAACCGGATGGTGCTGAGGACGCTCCGACGCTACGCGGGGCGCGGCGGCCCGCACAGGGCCTTGCGCGACGAGCCGGGGCCGCGCATCCTCCGCCTGCGGGCGGACGGGAGCCGCGCTACTGCAGCGCCGAGGTGAGCCGCGCCAGGTTGTCGAGCAGGGTCGAGCGGAGCGGCTGCTGCCGCCACTCGCGGAGGGTCAGCTCGCGGGAGTGCTCGCGGTAGTCCTGCTGCACCTGGCGCAGGTCCTCGACGAACTCCGAGCCGCGCACCATCAGCGAGACCTCGAGGTTGAGCGTGAAGGAGCGCATGTCCATGTTGCTCGAGCCGATCACGGCGACGTCGTCGTCGATCGTGAAGTGCTTCGCGTGCAGGATGGTCGGCTTGCGGTACATCCAGATGCGCACGCCCGCGGTCAGCAGCGTCTCGTAGTACGAGCGCTGGGCGTGGTAGACCACGGCCTGGTCGCCGATCTCGGAGACGAAGAGCTCCACGTGCACGCCCCGCCGGGTCGCCGTCGTGATCGCGTAGAGCATCGCCTCGTCGGGCACGAAGTACGGGCTGGTGATGATGATCGACTTCTGCGCCGAGTAGAGCAGCGTCAGGAACAGGCGCAGGTTGTTCTCGCCCTCGAACCCCGGGCCGCTCGGCACCACCTGGCAGTCGATGGTGTCGCGCTGCTGCAGCGCCTCCATCGGCTCCGACTCCCGCAGGAGCAGCTCGTCGGTCTCGCTGTACCAGTCGGTGATGAAGATGGCGTTGATGCCCTGCACCACCGGCCCCTCGAGGCGCACCATCAGGTCGTGCCAGTGCAGGCCGCGGCGGATGTTGCCGCGCTTGTTGTAGCTGGAGTCGACGACGTTCTGCGAGCCCATGAAGGCCGCGTTGCCGTCGACGATCAGCAGCTTGCGGTGGTTGCGCAGGTCCGGCCGCTGGTACTGCCCGCGCCACGGCCGCACGGGGAGCATGTACGACCACGAGGCGCCCGCCCGCTCGAGGGCGCGCAGCCGGCGATGGGTGCCGCTGTAGTAGCCGGGCACGCGGATCGACGCGATGTGGTCGAGGAGGATCCGCACCCGCACCCCGCGCGCCACCGCGCGGTCGAGCGCGTCGAAGAAGGGCGCGGTGGTCGAGTCGGCGGCGAGGATGTAGAACTCGCAGTGCACGTACCGGCGGGCGCGGTCGATCTCGGCGGCCATCGCGCGGATGGTCTGCTCGTAGTCGCCCTGGAGGCGCGCATCGTTCCCGCCGACCAGCGGCATCGCGCCGAGGTTGCGGTTGAGGGTGACCACCGACTCCAGCCACTGCGGCCACGGGTGCTCCCGGGCGACGCGGTCGATGCCGTCGGTCGACTCCAGGATGAACCGGTTGATCTCCTGCTGCTTCCGGCGGCGCTTGCGCGGCAGCCGGTAGCTCCCGATGAAGAGGAACAGCAGGATGCCGACGTACGGGATGAGGAAGATCGCCATCAGCCAGGCGAGGCCGGTGGTCGGACGACGGTTCCGCGGCACGACGATCACGGCGATCACGCGGACCACGAGCTCGACGACGACGGCCGCGATCGGGAGGATCACGGCCCAGTCGGGTGCGGGCACCGCGCCTCCTCGTTCATCGTGCGGAGCCGCTCAGCGGGCGTGGAAGGCACCCGCGCGGCGGCGGTGGTCAGGAGGCGTCGCGGGGAGGCAGGCCGCGGCGCTCGCGCTCGCGGGCCTCGATGCGGTCGTACGCGCGGCGCTCGTTGCGGTCCGAGCGGATGAGGGCGCGCATCACGAACCAGAAGATGGCTCCGACCGTGATCGTCGGCACGAGGGCCCACAGCCCCTGGTTCCACAGCTCCCAGTCCATGCGGCGATCCTACCCGCGGCACCGGCGCGGGAGCCGTGAGCCCGGAGGCCCGTGCGCCCAGCGGCCTTCGCGGGCGCTGGGCGCTACTGGCTCTCGACCGACTTGTTCAGCGCCGCGGCATCGGAGTTGAGGCCCTCCAGCTCCGAGCGCAGGCCGTCGTACACAGCGATGTCCGCGTCGATGGCGGCGCGGGTGGCGTCGACGGCCTGGCTGCGGGCGAGCAGATCGGCGCGCTCCGTCTCGAACTCGGCCGTCGATCCGAAGTCGCCGCTGTCGGCGCGCGAGTTGAAGTCGTCGATCTCGACGTTGAGCGCGTCGTACTCGGCGTTGTTCGCGTCGACCCGCGCCGTGAGGTCGGCGTACATCGTCTCGATCCGGGAGACCAGGTCCTCGATGCGGTTCTCGAGATCGGTGAAGACCGCCTCGTAGCGGGCGTTCAAGCCCACGACGACCGAGCGGTCGTCGAAGAACTCGGCGTAGTGCGCTTCGAGCGCCGGCGGCAGGTCGGCCACCTCGGTCCCCAGGATCGAGTGCAGCTCGTTGACGCGCTCGCCGAGGCCGCCGGTGCGGTACAGCTCGAGGCGCTCGGCGATCGTGCCGTCCTGCGGGAGGGTCTCGTACGCGGCCTCGAGCTCGTCGCCCAGCTCGGCCTGCTCCTCCGCGTCGAGCCGCACCCACGCGGCGTGCAGCATCTCGTGGGCCGCCGTCACGTCGCGGATCCCGTCGAGGTCGGGATTGGCGACGTCCGAGATGTAGATGCTGGTGCCGGTGTAGCAGCCGAGGACGATGTCGTCGGAGGCGCCGTAGCCGCAGAGGTCGTTGAAGCCGGCGGTCGGCTCGACCGACGGGCTCGACGCGTAGTAGAGGGCGCGGCCGCGGTCGGACATGGCGGTCCGCTCCGCGAAGCCGGCGATCGTGGGGTCGGGCGTGAACGCCTCGGCCGCCCGCCGGTCGGCCAGCGCGGTGCCGACGTCGCCGGAGGAGGTGAGGACGCTCGCGGCGACCGCGGTCCCCACACCGAACTGCGCGATCGTGAGGACGCCCGCCGCGACGGCCGCGACGATGCTCGATGCCCTGACCATGTCTCCCCCTCGGCTCCTGCGACCCTACTTGACGAGCGGGAACAGGATCGTCTCGCGGATCCCGAGCCCGGTGATCGCCATCAGGAGGCGGTCGATGCCCATGCCCATGCCGCCGGTGGGGGGCATGCCGTGCTCGAGGGCGCGGAGGAAGTCCTCGTCCAGGCGCATCGCCTCGTCGTCGCCCGCGGCGGCCTGGCGGGCCTGCTCGACGAAGCGCTCGCGCTGCACGACGGGGTCGATCAGCTCGGAGTAGCCGGTGGCCAGCTCGAAGCCGCGGACGTAGAGGTCCCACTTCTCGACGACGCCCGGGATGCTGCGGTGCGCGCGCACGAGCGGCGAGGTGTCGACGGGGAAGTCCATCACGAAGGTCGGACGCGTCAGGCCGCCCTTCACGAAGTGCTCCCACAGCTCCTCGACGTACTTGCCGTGCGTGGGGACGTGCACCTCGATGCCGAATGCATCTGCAATCGATTTCAGAACGGCAAGAGGAGTCTCGGGGGTGATTTCCTCGGGCGGCGGAGCGGCGTAATTCCACTCGTTGCCTTCGCTGTTTCCACCGACGTAGCCCTCGCGAAGAGCTACAGACAGGCTCTCGTACATCGAGATGCGGTCCCACTGCCCCCCGAGGTCGAACTCGGTGCCGTCGGCCCAGGTGACCACGTGCGAGCCCGCGACGGCCTGCGCCGCGTTCTGGATCAGCTCCTGGGTGAGGGCGGCGATCGAGGTGTAGTCGCCGTACGCCTGGTACGCCTCGAGCATCGCGAACTCGGGCGAGTGGGTGGAGTCGGCGCCCTCGTTGCGGAAGTTGCGGTTGATCTCGAAGACCCGGTCGATGCCGCCGACGACGGCGCGCTTGAGGTACAGCTCGGGCGCGATGCGCAGGTACAGCTCGGTGTCGAACGCGTTGGAGTGCGTGGCGAAGGGGCGGGCGGACGCGCCGCCGTGCATCACCTGCAGCATCGGGGTCTCGACCTCGAGGAACTCGTGCGAGGCGAAGGTGTCGCGGAGGGAGGCGTTCACCCGGGCGCGGGTGACGACCGTCTCGCGGGCCTGGGGGCGCACGATCAGGTCGAGGTAGCGCTGGCGCATCCGGGTCTCGTCGCCGAGCTCGTTGTGCAGGTTCGGCAGCGGCAGGATCGCCTTCGCGGCGATCGTCCACTGCGACACCCACACGCTCAGCTCGCCGCGCTTGCTCGAGACGACCTCGCCCTCGACGAAGAGGTGGTCGCCCAGGTCGACGAGCTCCTTCCACGCCGCCAGCGACTCCTCGCCCACGTCGCCGAGCGAGACCATGGCCTGGATCCGCTCGCCGTCGCCGGCCTGCAGCGTCGCGAAGCAGAGCTTGCCCGTGTTGCGCTGGAACACCACGCGGCCCGCGAGGCCGACGCGCTCGCCGGTCTTCACGTCCGGCTCGATGCCCTCGTGTCGCGCCCGGACGGCCGCGATTTTGTCGGTGACTCCGACCGCGACGGGGTAGGCGCCGGCGCCGAGGTCGTCGCCCGCGAGCTCGAGCAGGCGCTCGCGCTTGGCGAGGCGGACGGCCTTCTGCTCGGAGGCCTCCTGCTGCGCGGCCCGCTCGGCGGCGGCCTGCTCGGAGTCGGACTGCTCGGCGGCGGGGGTCGTGGACTCGGGGACGTCGGGGGTGTCGGCCATGAGGGGTCGCGGTGCTTTCGGTTCGGGGCGGACGGCCGCGATCAGGCGAGCAGGATCGGGGCGTTGTCGAGGAGGCGGGTGGTGCCGACGATCGCGGCGACGAGCACGAGTGCCGGGCCGCGGTGGTCGGCGTCGACCGGGAGGAGCGTCGCGGGATCCACGACGACGAGGTAGTCCAGCTTAACGAGCGGCTCGGCGTGCGCGACGGCCTCGGCGGCCTCGATCGCCGCGGCGGCACCGCGGTCCGCGGCTTCCGCGGCGGCCGCGAGGAGGCGCGGCAGCACGAGGCCCGCGCGGCGTTGCTCCTCGTCGAGGTAGCGGTTGCGGCTGGAGCGGGCGAGCCCGTCCTCCTCCCGCACGATGCCGACGCCCTCGATCTCCACGGGCAGGTCGAGGTCGCGGACCATGCGGCACACGAGGAACAGCTGCTGCGCGTCCTTCTGCCCGAAGACCGCGACGTCCGGCTGGGCGATGCTCAGGAGCTTGGCGACGACGGTGAGCATCCCGTCGAAGTGCCCCGGCCGCGCGCGCCCCTCGTAGAGGCCGCCGACCTCGCCCGCGACGACCCTCGTGGAGGACGGCCCGTCGGGGTACATCTCGGCGACTCCCGGAGCGAAGAGGAGGTCGGCCCCGGCCGCGTCGAGCAGGGCGGTGTCGCCCTCGAGGTCGCGCGGGTAGCGGTCCAGGTCCTCGGACGGGCCGAACTGCAGCGGATTCACGAACACCGACACGACGACGACGTCGGCCAGCTCGCGAGCCCGCTCGACGAGGGCGAGGTGCCCGGCGTGCAGGGCGCCCATCGTCGGCACGAGCGCGATGCGCCGACCGGCCCGCCGCGCCTCCTGCAGCCGCTCGCGGAGGTCGCCGATGCGGTGGACGGTGCTGATCACCCGACGATGCTACCGGCGGGCCCGCGGCCGCCGGGGCCCTCGGCACCGGGACGCCGCGCTCCTCCGCGAGGCGCCGCCTCCCGAGCGGCGTCCGGCCCGGGGAGCGGCGTCTCGAGCGGCGCCGCCCGTCAGCCCGCCGCGCGGCGCAGGGCGTCGTCGACGGAGGAGCGGACGAGGCTGGAGAGGAAGAAGCCCGGCTTCTCGACGCCGATGCCCGCCAGCAGTCCCGCCGCCTGGTCGACGATCGCGGTCGAGAAGGTCGTGGCGGTCGAGACGGCCTCCGCGTAGGCGGCGCGGTCCGACTCCGCCACGGTGACCGGCTCCCCGCCCATCTCGACCACCAGCGCCTGCGCGATCGGCAGCACCGGGCCCGGTGCCGACACGGCGAAGTAGGTCTCGGCGAGGCGCGCCAGGTCGAGGCTGGTGCCGCTGAAGGCCATCGCCGGGTGGACTGCCAGGGGGATGACCCCGGAGGCGAGCGCCGGAGCGAGCACCCCGTAGCCGTGCTCAGGCGCCGTGTGCAGCACCAGCTGGCCGGGCTGCCACGCTCCGGTCGCGGCGAGCCCCGCGACGAGGGCGGCGATCTCGCTCCCGGGGACGGCGACGATCACCAGCTCGCTGCGCTCGACGAGCTCGGGGATCGCGAGCACGGGGACTCCGGGGAGCAGCGCGTCGGCGCGCTCGCGGCCGCTCTCGCTGGTGGTGGCGATACCGATCACGGCGTGGCCGGCCCCGGCGAGCGCGGCACCGAGCACCGGGCCCACGCGTCCGGCACCGATCACGCCGACGCCCAGGCGTCCGTCGCGGCGGTTCTCAGGCATGCGGCTCCCCCTCCGGAGCGGGCCAGTCGGGCAGGGCGGGTGCGGCCGCCCGCCGCCCCCACTGGTGGCTCGCGTCGCGGTCGGCGGCCCGCACTCCGGCCGTCGCGAGGCTCTCGAAGAAGGCGAGTCCGTCGGCTGCGCTCATCACCGGCACGAGCGGAGTGACGGGGCCGGCCACCGTGTGCACCCGCGCCGAGGCCAGCCCGAGCAGGCGCTGGAGCGGTCCCTGCTGGACCCCGACGCTCTGCATCCGCGCCAGGGGCACCACGGCGACCCGCCGCCAGACCGCTCCGCTGCGCAGGATCGCGACCTCGTCCGTCAGCCGGTACCCGGTCCTCCGGAACGAGAAGGGGCGGAGCCACACCGCCGAGCGCGGCGCCCGGGTGAAGCCGGCCGCGTCGCGGTGCCGGAGCGCGTCGCCGACGGGCGTCGACTCCGCTCCCTCGGCCGGTCCGGGCAGCAGGAGGGCGAGGACGCGCTCGACCGCGGCGAGGTCGCCCACGGGCAGGATCGTGGTGTTCGGCTCGCCGTTCGCCCCGCGGGAGGCCGCGTGTCCGGCGCGGTCGATCCGCACCTGCCACCAGCCGAAGGGGCGCCAGAGCAGCGGCTGCGTGATCTCGACGGCGTGGATCCGGCCGGGCGGGATCGTGTCGCTGCTGGTCGAGAGCACGCCGTAGCCGACCCGCACTCCGTCGGGCGTCGCGGCGATCGAGTACCGGAGCGAGCGCACGAACTGGCGGACGTAGTAGCTGCCCGAGCCGATCAGGCCCGGCAGGATCGCGAAGAGCACGTAGGGCGAGCCGTAGACGGCGACGAACACCACGGCGACGACCGAGGCGGCCAGGAACAGCGTGAAGCCGCTGAAGACGAGCGAGCCGAGGAGTCGGCCCGCCGGGATCGAGACGACCGACTCGGGCGGCGTCTCGTCCTGAGGCTCGCCGAACTCCTCCAGCCGGCGCGCCAGGAACCCGCCCGCCGGAGCCGCACCGTCGACCGTCGCCTCCCGCTCGCGCACCCCGGAGGCGAGCCGCAGGATGTCGCGACGCAGGGCGTCCACCAGCCGCGAGCCGAGGTACGACAGCTGGACGTTCGCGTCCTGCCCGGCCACGCTCACCTCGAGCTTCGCGGCCCCGAACAGCCGCGCGAACAGCGGACGCTGCACCGCGATGCCCTGGATGCGGTCCAGCCGCGCCCGCCGGTTGGTCCGGAAGAGCACGCCGGAGCGCACCTCGACGAGCTCGTCCGTGATGCGGAAGGTGTGCATCCGCCAGGACAGCCAGAACGCGAAGACGGCGACCGCCAGGCCCACCGCGACCGCCAGCAGCGCCCAGCCGACGAGACCGCGACGCAGCAGCTCGTCGACCGGATCGCCGCTCTCGTACCCCTCAGGCCCGGGCAGGAACAGCTCGACCAGGCGCTCGCGGAGGTTCGTGATCACGATGCCGAGGACGACCAGCAGGCCGATCCCGCCCTTGAGGACCGGGGTCGCGGGATGGAGGCGGTGCCACTCCCCGTCGGCGAGGTCCGTCTCGACGGCGCGGAGCTCGGTCACAGGCCGGCCCGGCGCGACTCGGCGAGCTCGACCAGGCGGTCGCGGAGCTCCTCCGCGTCCTGCTCGGCCAGGCCCGGGATGCTGACGCCGGTCGCCGCGGCGGCGGTGACGAAGCGGAGGTCGGCGAGGCCGAGCGCCCGGGCGAGCGGCCCGCGGTTGACGTCGATGAGCTGCATCCGCCCGTACGGCACCGACACGAAGCGCTGGAACATGATGCCGCGGCGGAAGAGGAGGTCGTCCTGGCGCAGGAGGTAGCCGTAGGCGCGCGCACGGCGCGGGGCCACGATCAGGAGGGTCACCGCGAGGGCGGCCGCGGCGGCCAGCGGGATCCAGCCCCACGGCAGGCCGATCAGCATCAGCACCACGGGCACGGCGAGCAGCAGCACGCTCGACACGACGGCCGACACGATCTCGACCGCGACGTACCGGGGCGAGACGCGGCGCCACTCCCCCGTGATGTCGAGGCGGTCCCGCCGGCGTCCCCTCGCGTCGCGGCGGGTCGTCGGCGACGCGTCCTCGGGCTCGGCGGGCATGGCGTCGTCCTCACTGCCCGCGGCGGTCCGGGCGTCGGCGTCAGGCGTGGTTCACCTCGCCGACGGCGGTGTCGTCGTCGTCGCTCGGCGGGATGGTGCACAGGTGCTCGGCGACCAGGCCGGCCACCAGCAGGACGAGCGCACCCACGATGGTCGCGACGTCCTGCCACACGGAGCCTAGCGAAGGGATCGCACGGCTCAGCAGGTACACCAGGATGCCGCCGGAGGCTCCGAGCAGCAGAGCACCGACGTGGCTGGACGCCTTCGCCAGCACCACGACGCGCATCGCCCGGAACGGATCGATGGGCCGGTGCAGCGTGCCCTTCGTGGCGCGGTGGATCGGGACGGCGAAGCCGAGCACGAGGGCCGCGACCACGATCAGGGTCAGCGGAACCGTCAGCGGCGGGATGAGCACGGGGCGGCCGGCGGCGGCGATCGCGAGGTCGAGGAGGAACCCCGCGACGGCCCCGGCGAGGCCGAGTCCGAGCAGGGTGCTGATGCGGGTGCGCCTCACGGAGTCCTGCTCTCGGGATCGGCGGTGCTGCCGCGGGCGGAGTCGCGCCCCGGCCAGATCAGCCCGGCCGGGTGGTCGGTCACGCGGTCGGTCGCCCGTGCGCGCAGCTCGGCCACGGGTCCGGCCCCGGGAAGGACCGCCGCCGGCTCGACGTCGAGCCACGGCTCGAGCACGAACGCCCGCTCGGCCGCCCGCGGGTGCGGGAGGGTCAGGTGCGCGTCGTCGCGGAGCACGCCGCCGACCGCGATCACGTCGATGTCGAGGGTCCGGTCGCCCCAGCGCTCCTCGCCCTCGCCGCGGATCCGGCCGCCGGCCGATTCGATCGCCGCCGTCGCCGCGAGCAGGTCGTCGGGCTCGAGGACGGTCGAGCCGGTCACGACCGCGTTGAGGTAGCCGGGCGCGTCCTCGTCGACGCCCTCGGGCTTCCACGCGGGCGACTCGACGACCTTGGACACCGCCTCGATGCGCAGGCCCGGCGTCGTGGCGAGGGCCCGCAGCGCCTCCTCGAGGTGCGCGAGGCGGTCGCCGAGGTTGCTGCCGAGCGCGAGCACGACGTGGCGCACCGGGCGGACGCGCTCCTGCCGCGGCCTCACGAGCGGGTCCTCGTGATCTGCACGGCGACGTCCTCGAAGGGCAGCGGGATCGGCGCGTCCGGCTTGTGGACGGTGATGCGGACGACGTCGGCGGCGGGGAAGCCCAGGGCGACCCGGGCGAGGCGCTCGGCCAGAGTCTCGATGAGGTCGACCGGGTCGCGGGTCACCGCGTCGGCCAGGGCGATCGCGAGCTCGCCGTAGTGCACCGTCTCGGCCAGCGCGTCGCCCTCGGCCGCCGGCGCGGTGTCGAGCCAGACCGTCGCGTCGATCACGAAGTCCTGGCCGTTCTCGCGCTCGAAGTCGAAGACGCCGTGGTGCGCGCGCACGCGCAGCCCGGTGAGGGTGATGGAGTCGCGCACGGCGAGGGCGGCGGGGTCGATCGCGGTCACGGGGTCTCCTCCTGGAGTCGGGCGGCGAGGGCCAGGGCGCGGGCGGACGAGCGGACGTCGTGGACCCGGACGCCCCAGGCGCCGTGCTCGGCTGCGACGAGGCTCAGCATGGCGGAGACCTCGTCGCGCTCGGCGGCCGGGGCGCCGGCGGGGGCGAACGGAGCGAGGAACCGCTTGCGCGAGTGGCCGACCAGGACCGGGAAGCCCAGCGAGACGATCGCGTCGAGGCCGGCCAGCAGCGCCCAGTCATGCGCGCCGACCTTCGCGAAGCCGAGGCCCGGGTCGAGCAGGAGGCGGTCGTCACGGATCCCGGCCTCACGGGCGGCGTCGACGCGGCGCTCGAGCTCGCCGCGGACGTCCGCCACCACGTCGCCGTAGGACGCGAGAGCGGTCATGCCCGCGCTGTGCCCGCGCCAGTGCATCGCGATGTAGACGGCGCCGCGCTCGGCGACGAGCGGGAGCATCCGCGGATCGGCGAGGCCGCCGGAGACGTCGTTGACGACGACGGCGCCCGCGTCCAGAGCGGCCTCCGCTGTGGCGGCGCTCATCGTGTCGATGCTGACGCGCACCCCCTCCGCGGCGAGGGCGCGGACGACGGGCAGCACGCGGCCCTGCTCGGCGGCGGAGTCGACGCGCGCCGCACCGGGGCGGGTGCTCTCGCCGCCGACGTCGACCAGGTCCGCGCCGAACGCGGCGGGTCCGTCCCCGGCGGGCCGGGTCAGGTCGAGGCCGTGGCGGACGGCGTCGTCGACGGACAGCCAGCGTCCGCCGTCGCTGAACGAATCCGGAGTGACGTTGAGGATCCCGAGGAGCGCGGCGCGGCCGGTCGGCGTGAGGTCGGCGACGGTGGTGGCCACGTCACTCCCCCCGCGCGGCGCCGATCAGCGCGATGATCTCGGCGCGGGCGGCCGGGTCGGCGAGGGAGCCGCGTGCGGCGACCGTCACGGTCGAGCTCGCGGTCTGGCGCGGCCCGCGCATCCGCACGCAGCCGTGCTCGGCGTCGACCACGACGAGCACTCCCTCGGGAGCGAGGCCCTGCTCGAGCGCGTCGGCGATCTGCTCGGTCATCCGCTCCTGGATCTGCGGTCGCGACGCGACCGTCTCGACCACGCGCGGCAGCCGGCCGAGGCCGACGACCCGCTCGCGCGGCCGGTAGGCGATGTGCGCGACGCCGAGGAACGGCAGGAGGTGGTGCTCGCAGACGGAGCGGAAGGCGAGGTCGCGCACGATCACCGTCTGGTCGAGCGGCGACTCCTGGCCGCCCTCCACCACCGCGAACGTCTCGGTCAGCTGGGCCGCGGCGTCGTCGTCGAACCCGCCGAAGAACTCCTCGTACGCCTCGGCGAACCGCCGCGGCGTGTCGAGGAGTCCCTCGCGGCCCGGGTCGTCCCCGATGGCCGCGAGGATCTCGGCGACGGCCGCCTCGATGCGCGCCTTGTCGACGGGCACGCGCGCGCTACGCCGTCGCGGGGCGCGGGTTGATCAGCGGCGGACGCTTCGGCGCGACCTCGTCCGCACCGGCGGAGGAGACTCCCCCGTCCGTCGCACCCGAGTCGATCGGCGCCTTGGCGACCGGGACCGCGATGGGCGGCAGGTCGGACAGGGGGCGCTTGTCGCTCGAGAGCCACTGCGGGCGCTCGTCGATGCGGCGGACGTCCTTGAAGATCTCGGCCAGCTGGTCGTGGTCGAGCGTCTCCTTCTCGAGCAGCTCCATCGCGAGGCGGTCGAGGATGTCGCGGTTGTCGTTGATGACCTGCCACGCCTCGTCGTGCGCCTGCTCGATGAGCTGGCGCGTCTCGGCATCGACCGTCTCGGCGATCTGCTCGGAGTAGTCGCGCTGGTGGCCCATGTCGCGGCCGAGGAACATCTCGCCCGACGACTGGCCGAGCTTGACCGCTCCGACGTTCGCGGACATGCCGTAGTCGGTGACCATCTTGCGCGCGATGGAGGTCGCCTTCTCGATGTCGTTCGACGCTCCGGTCGTGGGGTCGTGGAAGACGATCTCCTCCGCGACGCGGCCGCCCATCGCGTACGTGAGCTGGTCGAGGAGCTCGTTGCGGGTCGTGGAGTACTTGTCCTCCAGCGGGAGCACCATCGTGTAGCCGAGGGCGCGACCGCGCGGAAGGATCGTGACCTTGGTCACGGGGTCGGTGTGGCGCATCGCCGCCGCCGCCAGAGCGTGTCCGCCCTCGTGGTAGGCGGTGATCAGCTTCTCCTTGTCGCGCATGACCCGCGTGCGGCGCTGCGGCCCCGCGATGACGCGGTCGATGGCCTCGTCGAGCGCGCGGTTGTCGATCAGCTGCGCGTTGGAGCGGGCGGTGAGCAGCGCGGCCTCGTTGAGGACGTTGGCCAGGTCGGCGCCGGTGAAGCCCGGGGTCTTCCGGGCGACGACCTCGAGGTCGACTCCGCCGGCGAGCGGCTTGCCGCGGCCGTGGACCTCGAGGATCCGCTTGCGGCCGAGCAGGTCGGGGGCGTCGACGCCGATCTGGCGGTCGAAGCGGCCCGGACGCAGCAGCGCGGGATCGAGGATGTCGGGGCGGTTCGTCGCCGCGATCAGGATGACGTTCGTCTTGACGTCGAAGCCGTCCATCTCGACCAGCAGCTGGTTGAGGGTCTGCTCGCGCTCGTCGTGACCGCCGCCCATCCCGGCGCCGCGGTGGCGGCCGACGGCATCGATCTCGTCGACGAAGATGATGGCCGGCGAGTTCTCCTTCGCCTGCTGGAACAGGTCGCGGACACGGCTCGCGCCGACGCCGACGAACATCTCGACGAAGTCCGATCCGGAGATGGAGTAGAAGGGGACGCCCGCCTCGCCCGCGACCGCGCGCGCCAGCAGGGTCTTGCCGGTGCCGGGAGGGCCGTAGAGCAGGACGCCCTTCGGGATGCGGGCGCCGACGGCCTGGAACTTCGCGGGCTCCTTGAGGAACTCCTTGATCTCGTGCAGCTCCTCGATCGCCTCGTCGGCGCCGGCGACATCGCCGAACGTGACCTTGGGCGACTCCTTCGAGACGAGCTTCGCCTTCGACTTGCCGAACTGCATGACGCGGTTGCCGCCGCCCTGCATGCCCGAGAGCATCAGCCAGAAGAACGCGCCGATCAGCAGGATGGGGAGCAGGAAGCCGAGAGCCGAGAGGAACCAGTTGGTCTGCGGGACCTCGTCGTTGTAGCCGGTGCTGCCGAGATCGGCCGCGGACACCGCGTCGACGACCTCCGCGCCCCGAGGGGCCACGTAATAGAACTGCACCTGCGTGCCGTTGTCGCCGTCGGCCTGCTTGAGCGTGAGATCGACGCGCTGCTCGCCGTCCACGATCTTCGCCGAGTCGACCTTGCCGTCCTTCAGGAGGTCGAGACCCTCCTGCGTCGTGACCGGCCGGAAGCCGGACATGGTGATCAGCGAGGAGCCGATCCACACCGCGACGATCGCCAGGACGACGTAGAGGATGGGACCCCGGAAGATGCGCTTCACGTTCATGCTTGTTGCGGGTGCGACACCCGGCGCCTTTCTGACGAGGAGATTGTGCCTGCCAGGCTACCTCCCGCACTCTGAGCGCCGCCCACGCGTTCGCCGTGGGCCGAACGGCCGCGGGCGGTGTCGTCTGGCGGGGATGCGGCGGGCCGCATCCCCGCGCGCGGTCGGCTTCGCGACGGGGTGCGTTTCGCAGAGCGGGTGCTGTCGGACTGCCGGGAAACGCTGGCACGCGTTTCCCGGTCCGCGTCCTCTGCCTTGCGGGTGGAGGCGGAAGTCTCACGGGCAGGACGCGCCGCGAGAGCGCAGGAGTTGTCGCACTCGAGCTCGACAGCGACGACTACTGCGGTCTCGGGAAGGAGGCGAAGGTGTCCGAGCAGGACGCGCCGCGAGAGCGCAGGAGTTGTCGCACTCGAGCTCGACAGCGACAACTACTGCGGTCTCGGTGGGGGGCGAAGGTGTCCGAGCGGGGCGCGCCGCGAGAGCGCAGGAGTTGTCGCACTCGAGCTCGACAGCGACGACTACTGCGGTCTCGGGAGGGGCGAAGGTGTCCGAGCGGGGCGCGCCGCGAGAGCGCAGGAGTTGTCGCACTCGAGCTCGACAGCGACGACTACTGCGGTCTCGGTGGGGGGCGAAGGTGTCCGGGCGGGGCGTGCCGCGACGAGGGGCGGCAGACGCGGACGGACCGGGCCCGCCCGGCCCGGGTCAGGCCGACTCGAGGAGGGGCTCCGGGTCGCGGAGGGCGGGCACGAGGCCGCGGCGGCGGCGGGCGGCGGCCAGCACGGTCACGGCGAGCGCCCCGACCAGCCAGAGCACGAGCACCAGGACCGCGTGCGCGACTCCGATGCTGCCGCCGGCGATCAGCGAGCGGAACGCCTCCACCGTCCAGGTCAGCGGCAGCACTCCGTGGATCGCCTGGAAGAAGGCGGGAGCGGTCTCGACCGGGTAGGTGCCTCCGGCCGAGGACAGCTGCAGCACGATCATCAGCAGCGCCAGGAACCGGCCCGGGGCGTCCAGCAGCGCGATCAGCGCCTGGTTGATCGCCACGAAGGTGAGGCTCGTGAGCACGGCGATCCCGATCAGCCCGGGCAGGTTCGACGCCTCGACGCCCGCTCCGAAGCGGATGACGAGCGCGGCCAGGACGCCCTGGGCGACCGCCATCAGCGCGCCGGGCAGGTAGCTGCGCAGCGCGATGACCCAGGCGGGCCGGCGCGCGGCGAGGAGGCGGGAGCTGAGCGGGGCACTCATCAGGTAGAAGGCCAGCGCGCCGACCCAGAGCGCGAGAGCCATGAAGTAGGGGGCGAGGCCGTAGCCGTAGGACGGCACGCGGTTCATCCGCTCGGCGTCGATCCCGACCGGGGCGGCCGCGACGGTGCTGAGCTCCTGCGCCTGCTCGCCGGTGTAGGTGGGCACGTCGTCCGCGCCGTCCGAGAGCTTCGTGTCGAGGGTGCGCGATCCGGAGGCGAGGGAGTCGATCCCGTCGGCGAGCTCCTGCGAACCGGTGGCCGCGTCGGCCGAGCCGGTCGCGGCGGTCTCGGCGCCGTCCGCGAGGTCCGACGCGCCCGTCGCGAGGGCGGCCGTCCCGGAGGCGAGGTCGGAGGCGCCGGCGGCCGCGGAGGCGATCCCGCTGGTGAGCGGGCCGACCGCGCCGGAGAGGGTGTCCACTCCGCCGGCGACCTGCGCGGCTCCGCCGTCGAGGGTCGCAGCTCCCTGGGCGAGGGCCTGCGCACCGGTCTGCAGCTTCTGGGCGCCGTCGGCGGCGGAGGTCGCCCCGGTGGACAGAGCGGCGGTGCCGGTCGCGAGGTCGGCGGCTCCGCTCGAGACCGTGGCGGCACCGGCGGCGAGCGCCGTCAGTCCGCTGCCGTCGTCGCCGACGAGCGCGGTCGCACCGGAGGCGAGCGTCTGCGCGCCCGCGTCCGCCGAGGCGGCTCCGCCCGCGAGAGCGGCCGCACCCTGCTCGAGGGCGGTCAGCTCGGCCACGCGCTGGGCATCGGACAGCGAGTCGTACCGCGAGAGCAGGGAGGCGAGGCCGGAGTCGACTCCGGTCGCTCCGATGGCGAGTTGCGGAGTGGCGGTCGCGAGCGCTCCCGCGCCGGTCGCGAGCTGCTGGGCTCCTGCGAGGGCCTTCCCCGCTCCGTCGGAGAGGGAGGCGGACCCGGTGGCCAGCGCCGCGGCACCGGATGCCGCCGAGACCGCGCCGTCCTTCAGGGTCGACGTCCCCGCGGCGAGGTCGGTGGCGCCCGAGGCGAGCGACGCCGCTCCGCCGTCGAGCTGCTGGGCGCCGTCGGCGACCGTGCGGGCTCCCGTGTCGAGCGCCGCCGCCTGGTCGGGCAGCTGCCCGGTCCCGCTCGCGATCCGCTGGAGTCCCGACGAGAGGTCGGACGCTCCGGAGGCCGCGCTCCCCGCGCCCGAGCGGAGGGAGTCGGCGCCGGTCGCCAGCTGCGCGGTGCCGTCCTGCAGCTGCGCGAGCCCGACGACCAGCTCGGAGGAGCCGGACGCGGCGGTCCCGGCGCCGTCCGCCAGCTGAGCGGCGCCGTCGGCCGCCTGCTCGAGGCTCGAGTGCACATCGGTGAAGCCGAGGTAGACGTTCTCGAGGTAGGTCGCGCCGACCTTCTCCTCCAGCGTCCTCGTCACGGTGGTGCCGATGGTGGAGGCGATGTTGCCGACGATCAGGTTGGCCGCGTCGTTCGTCTCGATCGACAGCTTCGCCTGCACGGCCGCGGCGGGGTCGTCGCCACCGACAGAGGCGACGTCGGCCGAGAAGCCGGCCGGCACCGTCAGCACGGCGAGGACGTCGCCGGAGGCGAGCTCGCGGGACGCCTCGTCGGCACCGGTCGCCGTCCAGGCGAAGTCCCAGCCGGACGTGTCGGTGGTGAGCTGCTCGGTCAGGTCGTCGCCGAGGGCGAGCGCGGAGCCGTCCGAGGCGGTCGCGCCGGTGTCCTCGTTGACGATCGCGGCGGGCACCGTGTCGAGGTGGTGCGTGGGATCGAGGTTGGCCGAGGTCAGCAGTCCCGCGTAGATCAGCGGGATGAGCGCGATCGCGGCGAAGACGACGACGAGGCGCGGGTTCACGGCGCGCAGGGCGCGGCGGAGCGGGGAGGTGGTCATGGTCCTTCTACTTCGTGGAGTGCAGGGCGGCGAGCCGCGGCGAGGCGACTCCGGTGACGAGGAGCTCGGCGATGTCGGCGGAGGCCGAGGCCACGGGACGGCGGGCGTCGCCGTCGAGGAGCCAGCCGACGACCAGCCAGGTGGTGCCGGCGGCGAGGAGGACGGCGAAGCGCTCGACGCGGGCGTGGTCGCCGCCGCCCGATCCGCGCTCAGCGAGGGGCGAGAAGGCGAGGAGCCGCTGCGCGAGGAACGCGACGACCGACTCCTGCACGGCGCGGGCCGTCCCTCCGCTCAGCACGCGGCGGTAGAAGTCGGCGTGCACGAGCAGGCCCTCGAGGAGCCCGCGGACGATGCGGGGGACCGCGCCCTCCCAGTCGGCGGGGGCGGTGCCGGGAGCGACGTCGCCGAACAGCGCATGCATCCGCTCCACCGCGGCGGCCTCGATCAGTGACGGCACATCCCCGAAGTGCTGGTAGAACGTGGGGCGGCTGACGCCCGCGGCGCCGCAGAGCTCCGTGATGGAGGGCTGGTCGTCGCCCGGGCGGTCGAGGGCACTCGTGATCGCGGTGAGCAGGAGCTCGCGCGAGCGGGTGAGCCGCGGATCGGTCACGGGGTCCTTCTTCCCGGCGCGAGGAGCGCCTTCTTTACGTCCGTAAGATAACTTACAACCGTAAAGAAGAGCGCGCAAGCGTCAGGAGGAGGGCGGCTCCGGGAGCAGCGTCGCGATGGCGGACGTGTCGACGATCACCGAGTCGTGCGGAGTCAGTCCCGGGCTCCGCGGCGTCGGCACCGGCAGGCGCACGAGGAGGGCGCCCGGATCCACGCCGAAGCGCCCGGAGCGGGTGCGGCCGACCGGATCGCCGTCCAGCTCGGCGAGCACCGGCTGGTCGAGCTCGAACGAGAACTCGCGGCCGGGCCACTGCCGGAGGGAGGCGAGCCCGTTGCGGTTGCCGGTCGCGACATCCAGCGCGAGGCCGAAGCGCCGACGCAGCAGCACCAGCTCCAGGTCGCCGTCGTCGAGCACCGCGCCCGCGGCCAGCTCGATGTTCGCCACCACGGAGCTGCAGTTGCAGGCCAGCACCATGAAGCAGCGCTGCGGAGGCTCCTCCGCGCCGTCGATCGTGAGGGTCACCTCGAATCCGGCCTTGAACATCGCCGGCGCGCCCGCCGCGAAGTAGGCGCCCCAGCCCACCCGCTTCTTCAGCTCCTCGTCCGTCTTGTCCATGATCTCGGCGTCCAGGCCCACCCCGCCCATCACCATGAACACCCGCTCCTCGCCGTCGTCGAACGCGGCCGTGCCCACGTCGATGGCGCGGTCCTGCCCGAGCAGGGCGATCTCGACCGCCTCGGGCAGCGAGCCGAGCGGGATCCCGAGGTTCCGCGCGAGGAGGTTGCCCGTGCCGCTGGGCAGCAGGCCGTAGGGGACGCCGGTCCCCCGCAGCACTGTGGCGACGGCGCGGACGGTGCCGTCGCCTCCCATCGAGCACACCAGGTCCGGGCCCGCCTCGAGCGCGGCGCGGGCCGCGGCGGCACCGGAGTCGCCCGGGCTGGTCTCGAACCAGAGCGGCTCGTTCCAGCCGTGGCGGCGCGCGATCGTCGCGACCAGGTCCTCCGCGGCGCCGACGTCGTCGAACTTGCTCGGGTTGATCACGACGGCGACGGTGCGCTTCTCGGGTGCCTTCACCCCGTCAGTCTGACGGCACCGGCGACCGGTCCAGTCGCGCTGACGCCTCCAGGGCGAGCACGGCGCCGATCTCGGCCGAGAGTGTGGCGGGCAGCGACGGAGGCACGTCCCAGCGGGGCCCGGCCAGCAGCACGCCGCGGCGGACACTCGAGCTCTGCAGCGCGGCGACGCTGCCGGTGACGAAACCGCGGACGCGAGCCGCCACCGCGGGCGCGACTCCGCTCGTCGTGGCGAGGTCGACGAGGTGCCGGTAGGCGATGCCGCCGAACAGGGCGCCGTCCCCCGAGCCCTGGTCGACGAAGACGCCGTCGGGGGCGAGCCGGTCCAGCAGGTCCTCGGCCGTGCGGGAGGCGTGGGCGACCAGGCGGGGGTCGGGCCGCAGGCGGTGCAGGGCGAGCGCCGCGCCGATGTAGACGGCGTGGTTGTAGCTGAAGGCCCAGTCGTCGCGCGCGGAGCCGCCCTCGCGGCCGATGCCGTCGGCGACGAATCCGGTGTCGTCGTCGCGGAGGCGCACGTGCATCCAGTCCAGAGCGGCGCGAGAGAGCTCCTCCCGGCCGTCCGGCCGCAGCCGCTCCAGGCGCGCGCCGAGGATCGCGAACGGGCCGTTCGCGGGCGCGTTCTTGTAGTCCAGCTGCCGGCGGCGCCAGGCGAGGCTCGCCCCGTGCCGGAGGTTCCAGCCCTTCGCGACGGCGAAGCGCCACAGGCGGTCGGCCCGGTCGAGGAACCGCGGGTCGCCGGAGGCCTCCCCGAGGCGGGCGAGCGCGCCGCCGAGCCACATCATGTCGTCGAAGTAGCCGTTGACCAGGCGCCCGCCGTTGCGGAGGCGGATCGCCCGGTGGATCCGCCGGGCACGCTCCAGGTGCGCCTCGTCGCCCGTGCGCTCGAAGGCGTCGACGGCCGCGTCGATCGCGTGCGCAAGCCACCAGTAGTTGAACTCGAGGTCGGCCCGCAGGGAGGTCGGGTAGCTCATGTGATAGCCCAGCAGGGGCACCGCGAAGAGCCGCTCGAGGCTCTCCTGCGCGGTGTCCGCGGCGCTACTCGTAGACGTGCGGGGCGAGGACGGCGACATCGCGCAGGTTGCGGTAGCGCTCGGCGTAGTCGAGCCCGTACCCGATCACGAACTCGTTCGGGATGTCGAAGCCGACGTAGGCCACGTCGACCTCGACCTTGGCGGCCGCGGGCTTGCGGAACAGCGCGCAGATCTCGACGGACTCGGCGCCGCGGCTGCGGAGGTTGCCCTGCAGCCACGAGAGCGTGAGGCCGGAGTCGATGATGTCCTCGACGATCAGCACCTTGCGGTTCGTGATGTCGGAGTCGAGGTCCTTCAGGATCCGCACGACGCCGGAGGACTTGGTGCCGCTCCCGTAGGACGAGACGGCCATCCAGTCCATGACGATGTCGAGCTTGAGCTCGCGGGCCAGATCGGCCATCACCATCACGGCGCCGCGCAGCACCCCGACGATGAGCAGGTTCTCGCCCGCGTAGTCGCGCTCGATCGCGCGGGCCAGGGCGCGGATCCGCTCGTGGATCTCGGCCTCGGTGTAGAGGACCTCGGTGATGTCGTCGGCGATGTCGGCTGCTTCCACCCGGCCACTCTACGGGTGCCCGGCCCCCGTCTCCCCTCCGCGAGACTCCGCTCCTGTACACCTCCGCCGGCGAGTCGCGTGCCGGAGCGGCATCTTGCGGGGAGGGGCCGGGCGTCTCGCGGGGACCGGCCTCGCGGAAACGGGGTCAGGGGGCCGCGGGTGCGAAGACGAGGGTGGTGCCGCGGCGGGTGGCGAGGACGCCGGGGAGGTCGACGCCCTTCTGGCCGTGCCAGTCGGTGACCAGCGCGGCGACCGCCAGCGTCTGCGAGCGCGAGAGCGCGACTCCGAACTCGTTCGCCACGACCAGGCGGATGATCCGCTGCCGCAGCGCCGGCGGGTCCGCCGCGAGCCCGCGCGCGTCGACCGTGACGTGCCCCGCCTCGTCCTGGCCCACCAGCTCGAGCGCCCAGTCGAGGGCGAGCGCGTCGAGCGCGTCCCCGTCCTCCCGCAGCTGCTCGGCCGTGCGCGCCAGAGCCTGGGCCACTCCCGGCCCCAGCTCGTCCTCCAGCACGGGCAGCACGCGGTTCCGCACCCGGACCCGCGAGTAGCGGGGGTCGTCGTTGTGCGGGTCGTCCCACGGCACGAGCCCCTGGTCGGAGCAGGCGAGACGGGTCGTCTCGCGGCGCAGGCCCAGAATCGGCCGACGCAGCGGCCCGCTCACCGGCGCCATCCCGTGCAGCGAGGCCGCACCGGCTCCTCGTGCCAGGCCCAGCAGCACCGTCTCGGCCTGGTCGTCGAGGGTGTGGCCCAGGAGGATCGCGGCGGCGCCCGTCGCGGTCAGCGCGTCGTCGAAGGCGCGGTAGCGAGCGCTTCGGGCTGCCGCCTCCGGACCGCCCTCGGCGGACACCGTCACCACCTCGCGCAGCACCGGCGCGAGCCCCAGCCCGTGCGCCTGCTCCGCGGCCCGCCGCGCGACCTCCGCCGACGCCTCCTGCAGCCCGTGATCGACGATCACCGCGCCGGCCCGCCTCCCGCCCCGCGGGGCCTCGAAGGCGACCGCCGCCGCGAGCGCGAGCGAGTCCGCTCCCCCGCTCAGCGCGACCAGCACCAGCGCTCCGGGGTCGAGCCCGTCGAGGCTCTCGCGCACCGCCCGCCGCAGATCGGCGACGGCGGGGGTCAGGCGGGGGCGATCGGGCACATCAAGTAACGTAATGCCAGCGATCCGCCCCTCCCGCGCGCGCACCCGCGCGAGCGTTCCGGAGGCCGATCCGTCCGCCGATGCGCCGCTCACGGCGCCACCGACTCAAGGAGAGAGCATGGCCGCATACGACGTCGTCGTCGAGATCCCCAAGGGGAGCCGCAACAAGTACGAGGTCGACCACGAGACCGGTCGCGTCTACCTCGACCGCGTGCTCTTCACCTCCTTCGTCTACCCGACGGACTACGGGTACTTCGAGAACACCCTCGGCCTCGACGGCGACCCCGTCGACGCGCTGGTGCTGCTCGAGTACCCCGTCTTCCCGGGCGTGGGCGTCTCCGTCCGCCCGGTCGGCGTGCTCAACATGAGCGACGAGGCCGGCTCCGACGCGAAGGTGATCGTGGTCCCCGCGAAGGACCCGCGCTGGCAGCACATCCAGGACATCGGCGACGTCCCGGAGCAGACGAAGAACGAGATCAAGCACTTCTTCGAGCGCTACAAGGACCTCGAGCCCGGCAAGTGGGTCAAGGTCGACGCGTGGGGCGACGCCGCCGAGGCGGAGCAGATCGTCCAGGACGGCATCAAGAAGCTGGCCGAAGAGGGTCACTGACCCCTCGCACCGACGAAGGAACCCCCTCCCGTCGTCTCGACAGGAGGGGGTTCTCTCGTTGCGCGGTACGGCCGCGGCTCAGGCGGCCGGGCGGCCGACCATGCCGGCGGGCGTGCCCCAGGTGTTCCAGATGCGCACGGGCTTGCCGTAGTCGGCGGCCTCGATGATCTGGTTGTTCCCGAGGTAGATGGCCACGTGGTAGTAGTCTCCGCCGCCGCCCCAGAAGATCAGGTCGCCGCGCTGGCGCTGGCTGTAGGGGACGAGCTTGCCGGCGCCGGCCATGGTGTTGTACTGGTTCGTCGCCGAGTGGGTGCCGATGTAGATGCCCGAGGACGCGTACGAGGCCTTGGTGAGGCCGGAGCAGTCCCACTGGTCCGGGCCCATGCCGCCGAGGACGTACTCCTCGCCGAGCTGAGCCATCGCGTACGAGATCGCGTTCTCGACGGCGCCGCTGGTCGGCACCAGGACCGGAGCGGTCACCGGCTGCGGGAGCGGCTGAGCCGCCGGCTGGGCGACCGGCTGAGCAGCGGGCTGGGCCGGAGCAGGAGCGGGCTGCTGCTGCGCGGGCTGCGGCGCGGCGGGCTGCGGGAGGGACGCGGTCTGACGCGACGGGGCGGCGGTGTCGGCCTGCGCCGAGGACTGCTGCTGGGCGGAGCGGGCGGTGGACTGCGCCTGAGCGGCGGCCTCCGCCTCGGCCTGCGCCTGGGCGGCGGCCTCGTCGGCCTGGCGCTTCTGCTCGCCCGCGAGGTACTGGGTCTCGGCCTCGACTGAGGAGTCCTTCAGCAGCGCGAGCTGGGCGACCAGCTCCTGCGACTTCTCCTCCTGCGCCGAGAGCGACGCGCGGGCCGACTCGGCGGCGGCGTCGGCGTCCTTGCGGGCGGCGTCGGCCTCGTCCGAGAGCGCCTGGTGCTCGGTGACGGCGCGGTCGGCCTGGTCGCCGAGCGACTCCGCGTTCTGCTTGTCGGCGAGGGCGTCGGCGTAGACCTTCTGCGACTGCTCCGAGAGCTGCGACATCGCGCCGAGCTGGTAGAGCAGGTCGCCCGCGTCCTTGCCCTTGGCGACGAGGCTGGCGGAAAGGTCGCCGCCGGCGGCGCGCGAGAGGTGCGCGGCCAGCAGGCCGGCGCGCATCTTCGAGGTCTGGGCCTTGGCGGAGGCGGTGGTCGCCTTCTCCTCGAGGTCGGCGACGGCCTTCGCAGCGGCGTCGAGCGCCTCCTTGGCCTGGCGCCAGGCCTCGGCCTTCTTCATCGCGGCGATCGACTTCTCGTCGACCGCGGTCTGCAGGCTCGCGATGAGGCCGGTGATCGAGTCGATCTCGGCCTGCTTGCTCGCCTCGTCCTTCTTCGCGTTCTGCACGTCGTCCCACGAGGGGTACTTCGCGTCGTCGGCGAGGGCCGGGGTGATGCCGAGGGACGCTGTGACCGCCGTGACCGCGAAGGCGGCGGAGATGACGAGCGGGAGGCGGCCCTTCCAGGCGCGCTCCCGGGGTGCCGGGGTGAAGGTGCGTGCGGTCGTCTGTGCGTCAGCCAAGGGTGACTCCTCGTTGGGCCATGAAAGGTTGGGCGTCGACGGCGGAGCCGTTGACGCGGGTCTCGAAGTGCAGGTGGCAGCCGGTGGAGGCGCCGGTCGAGCCGACGGCGGCGATCTGCTCGCCCGCCTGGACCTGCTGGCCGACGCGGACGAAGATCCCGCCGGACATGATGTGGGCGTAGCCGGTGCTGATGCCGCTGCCGTGGTCGATCAGAACCCAGTTGCCGTAGGTGCCGTTGGGGCCCGCGTAGGAGACGGTGCCGCTGTGCGCCGCGAAGATCGGGATGCCGCAGCCGCCCGCGAGGTCGGTGCCGCGGTGGTACGAGCCGGAGGATCCTCCGCCGGTCGAGATGCTGTCGCGCGGGCCGAAGGTGCCGGTGATGCGGCCTCCGGCAGGGCGGACCCAGCCGGAGTCGCTGACGGCGCTGGAGCCGCCGCCGCCCGAGGGGGCGACGTACCCGCCGCCGCCACCGCTGCCGCCGCTGGACGCGGCCCGGGCGGCCTCGCGGCGCGCGGCCTCGGCCTGGGCGGCGGCCTGGCGGGCGGCCTCCTCCTCGGCGAGCTTCCGGAGGCGCTCGGCCTCGCGGGCGGCGACGCCGGCCTCGTACTCGGCCACGGTCTTCGACTCGGTGTCGCGGAGCGCGGCGAGCTGCTGCTCGAGCACGACGCTCTGCTCCTGCTGCTCGGCGAGCGCGGCCTCGGACGCCTCCTGGGCGGCGGTCGCCTCGGCCAGCTTCTGCTCGGCGGCGACGCGGAGGCGCTCGCGCTCCGTCTGCGCGACCTCGGCCTGGTCGGCGAGGGAGGACGCGGTGTTGCGGGCGGTGCTGGCCTGCTCGTAGATCGCGGAGGAGCGCTCGACCAGCTTGGTCATGCTCCCGATCTTCGACAGCAGCTGGTCGGCCTGGCCGGCCTTCTGGTCGAGGAAGATGTTGACGGACAGGTCGGTGCCGGTGCTGCGGTAGAGCTGCGCGGCGAGCAGGCCCGCCTGCTGCGAGGCCTTGTCGGCCTCCTCGGCGCTGGCGGCGGCCCGGTCCTCGAGCTTCTTCGACTGGTCCGAGGCCTCGTCGAACGCCTGCTGAGCGGCGAAGTGCTCGTCGCCGCGCTGCTGCGCGAGCTGCTGAGCGGAGGCGACCTCGCTCTGGAGGTCGCCGATCAGGGACGTGATCCGGTCGACCTGAGCGGCCGCGGCGGCGGTGTCGCCCTTCGCCGCCTCGACGTCGGCCCACGACGGGTACTCGACCGCCTGGGCGGGAGTGGCGACGAGCAGGCCGGCGACGAGCGCGACGACGGCGGAGGCCAGGGCAGCACCTCGGAGTCGCCCGAGTCGCGGCGCGCCGGGGAGGCGAGCGGAACGCGGACGGCGCAGGGAGTGGGGCATGGGACCTCGGGGATAGGGGGCCCTCCCTCCGCGGCGGTGCGGCTCCGGCGCGCGGGTGGGGGGAAGAGCGATTCCGCCCCACCCTAACCGCGGCCCTGCCCGATCTCCTAGACCCGGGTCAACCCCGGACGGGGTGCACGTCGCCTGCGGAACCGTCGATTTTGCATCCTGCGCCGCGGCCCTCTATGCTTGCGTGTCGGTAGTCATGGGGGGTCGGCCGCAGGGTCGCCCCGCGAGTCTCCGGCCCCATCGTTTAGTGGCCTAGGACACCGCCCTTTCACGGCGGCAGCACGGGTTCGAATCCCGTTGGGGTCACGGATGGGTCGGTACTACCAGCACCACCAGAAGTACCAGCACCACCGGAAAGTGCGCCGGCTCGAGAGGGTCGGGGCGTGAAAATAGAACAGCCTCGAAGGCAGTATGCTTGTCTTCGCAACGAGGCCCTGTAGCGCAGTTGGTTAGCGTGCCGCCCTGTCACGGCGGAGGTCGCGGGTTCAAGTCCCGTCAGGGTCGCAAAGAGGCCCTTCCGAGAGGAAGGGCCTTTTTCAGGAGATCACCTCTCCAGCGACATCACGTCGCAACGGCTCTGTAGCTCAGTTGGTAGAGCGCACGACTGAAAATCGTGAGGTCACGGGATCGACGCCCGTCGGAGCCACTGGAACCCTCGCCTAGCTTCTACATGGCGGGGGTTTCTTCGTACCCGGAGGTCCCCGCCGCCGCGATCCGCTACGTGCGCCCGTCCTGCCGATCCGGACCGCGCCGAGCAGTGACGGCAGCCCGGATCCCGTCCAGGCGGTCTGCGTAGGCTGGCCCGGCCATGCAACCCGACGCCTTCCCGCCGCCCGATCCCGCGACGCTCGCGCCCGACTCCGCTGCGACGACGTCCTGGCCGGCCGAGCCCCTCCCCTCGGTCCACGCGCCCTACTCCTCCCTCCTCTACCTGCCCGATCCTCGGGTCCGCTGGGGCCTGCCGACCGCCGTGCTCACGATCGTCGGGATCGTCCTGCCGCTGGCCGTGCTCATCCTGCTGTTCGGGTTCGGCGTGCTCCCCTACTCCGCCGGACTCGCCTTCGCGGGGGCGCTCGCGAGCTACCTCGTCGCGCTGATCGTCCCGTTCGCGGCGTCTCGGCTGCGCGGGCTGGGCACGATGGCGGCCGACTTCGGGCTGCGGTTCCGCTGGATCGACGTGCCCATCGGGATCGGGCTCGGCATCGCGGTGCGCGTCGTGATCCTGTTCGTGCTCGCCGCGTTCGCTCCGCTCCTCCAGGACGCGCAGGGGAACCTCGACATCGACCCCGATCCGCTGTGGTTCGTGCTGAGCTCGGTCCTCATCCCCGTCGTCGTCGCGCCGCTGGTCGAGGAGGTCCTCTGCCGCGGCGTCGTGATGCGCGCGGTGCGGAACCGGATGCTCCGGGGCTCCGCGGAGTCGGCGCCCACCCGCGGCCGCCGCGTCTGGGCGATGGCGTTCAGCATCCTGGCGTCCACGGCGGTCTTCGCCCTGCTGCACGGGCACCAGATGGTGAACCCGGCGACGATCGTGACGCTCGGCGTGACGACGGTCACCGCGGGACTCGCGCACGGCTGGATCGCGACGACCACCGGGCGGCTCGGAGCGGCGATCGTCTCGCACGCGACGCTGAACGGCTCCGCGGTGCTGCTGCTGGCGCTGCTGCCGCTGCTGACTCCGTAGGGGGATCTCGAGAGGCCCGCTGCGCGGGGTGCTCGATCGGCAGGAGTCGGGGCGGCCCGATCGGGGGCGTGGGGTGGCGCGTCAGACGTCGTAGGTGCGCGCCCCGGGCAGCGGGCCGTGGACCTGGCGGTGGAGGCGCTCCATGTCGGCGTCGAGGGTGGCGGCGGTGCGGGCCGCGTCGGCGAGGCCGTCGAGGAGCTCCTGCGGGACCTGGCGGTCGTACTTGTAGTAGATCTTGTGCTCCAGGCTCGCCCAGAAGTCCATCGCGATGGTCCGGAACTGCACCTCGACGCAGACGTCGACCGATCCGCCGGAGAGGAACACGGGCACCTCGACGATCGCGTGCAGGCTCTTGTAGCCGTTCTCCTTCGGCTCGGCGATGTAGTCCTTCACCTCGAGCACCGTCACGTCGGACTGCGAGGTGAGCAGGTCGAAGACGCGGTAGACGTCCGAGACGAAGCTGCAGGTGATCCGCACGCCGGCGATGTCGGTGATCGCGTCGGCGATGCCGTCGAAGGTCGTCTCGCAGCCCTTGCGCTCGATCTTCTCGATCAGGCTGTCGGCCGACTTGAGCCGGCTCGTGACGTGCTCGATCGGGTTGTACTCCTGCAGCTCGCGGAACTCCTCCTGCAGGATCGACACCTTCGTGACGATCTCGTCCATCCCGAACTTGTACTGGAGCATGAAGCGCGCGAAGTCGTCGCGCAGGGCGCGGATCTCGGCGACGGTGGTGGCGTCGAGCGCTTCGGCGACGGCGTCCGTCAGCGGAGGGACGGCGTGCGCGGGTTCGGGGATGCGGGATTCCACAGTCGGACACCCTACGCGCGGAGTCGTTCGAGACCGGTGGGAGGCGCCCGGCCTAGCCTGGGAGCGTGATCACCGAGCCCCGCCCGCTGCGCTTCTGCGCGTTCGTCATGAACACCGCCTCCCACATCCAGCACGGCCTCTGGCGCCACCCCGACGCCCGGCAGCACGAGTTCGACGACGTGCAGCTCTGGGTCGACCTCGCCCGGACGCTGGAGCGCGGCCGCTTCGACGCGATGTTCTTCGCCGACGTGGCGGGGCTCTACGGGCCGGCGGACGGCGACTGGGACGTCAACGCCCGCGAGGGGCTGCAGCTGCCCAGCAACGACCCGTCCGTGCTGCTCTCGGCCCTGGCGGTGAGCACCGAGCACCTCGGCTTCGCGTTCACGAGCTCGGTGCTGCAGTCGCATCCGTTCGACTTCGCCCGCAAGGTCTCGACCCTCGACCACCTCTCGAAGGGGCGGATCGCCTGGAACATCGTCACCAGCGCCCTCGACGGCGCGGCCCGCAACTTCGGCTACGACCGGCTCGAGGAGCACGACGAGCGCTACGCCTGGGCGCAGGAGTACCTCGACGTGGTCTACAAGCTGTGGGAGGGCTCGTGGGACGACGGCGCGCTCCTGCGCGACAAGAGCGGCTCCTTCGCCGACCCGGCGCGCATCCACCGCATCGACCACGTCGGGAAGCGCTACCGCGTGCAGGGGCCGCACCTCTCGGCTCCGTCGCCCCAGCGCACGCCCGTGCTCTTCCAGGCCGGCTCCTCCCCCGCGGGCCGGCGCTTCGCCGCGCGGAACGCGGAGGCGCAGTTCGTGTTCTCGGGGTCGCCGGAGAAGACCCGCGAGCTGATCGAGGACACGCGGGCCCTCGCCGCGGCGGCCGGTCGCGGCGCGGGTGCGCCCTCCTTCTACCTGGGGCTCTCCTTCATCACCGGCGACACGGAGGAGGAGGCGCGCCGCGCTGAGCGCGAGATCGACGAGTACCTCTCCTCCGACGCCTTCCTCGTGCACTCGAACCTCGGCTTCGACCCGACGACGGGCGAGAAGCTCGACCCCGACCTGCCGCTCTCGGCGATCGAGACCTACGCCGGCCAGAGCCACCTGCAGTGGATCCGCGACGCCTCCCCCGACCGCGAGCCGACCGTCCGCGACCTGGCCCGGCTCTCGGCGAAGCTGCGCGGACGGGTCGTCGGCACTCCGGAGCAGATCGCCGACCACCTGGCGGGCTGGCGCGACGCGGGGATCGACGGGATCAACGTCGTCAACTGGATCCTGCCCGGCAGCTACGAGGAGTTCGTCGACCGGGTGATGCCGGTGCTGCAGGAGCGGGGCCTCGCGCAGACCGAGTACGCCGAGGGGACGCTGCGCCGCAAGCTGTTCGGGACGGACGAGCTGCCGGCGACGCACCCGGCGCGGGCGTACCGCGGGGCGTTCGCGGGCTGAGCCCCTGCGGGCAGGGCTCTGCGCGTCCGCTGCCCCTGCACGGGCCGCTCGCCCCGCCCCGCGCACTCCGTCGGGCGGGGGACGCGAGGGCGGGTGCGGCTCCGTAGCGTCGAGGGATGATCCAGACCTGGGGAGTCCTGACCGCGCTGTACGGAGTCGTCGTGACGGCGGTCGCGGTGCTCGCGATCGTGCTGCTGGTGCTGCTGTGCCGCCTGGTGCTCGCCGCGCGCGAGAACCTGCAGGCCTCGACGCGGCTGCGCGAGCTGCAGATCGAGCGGATGCTGCTCGAGGACGAGTAGCGGGCCGCGCGTCGCCGGCCGCGACCAGGTCTCCTCAGCGAGGAGCACTCGCGGCCGACGACGCGCGGGCCGGTCAGGGCAGAGCGGGTCGCGCCTCAGGGCGGGGCGCCCGCGGGATGAGCAGGCCGAGGGCGACGGCGACCAGCGCTCCGATCGCGCCGATCACGAACGTGGTCTCGAAGCCCTGCGAGCTCGGCAGCTGCACGTCGCCGACGGACACGGTCAGCTGCGCGAGCACGCCCGCGGTCACGGCGGAGGAGAGCGTCGTGCCGAGGGTGCGCATCAGCGAGTTCAGCCCGTTCGCGGCGGCGGTCTCCGAGGCGGGGACGGCGTGCATGATGAGCGTCGGCATCGCGGCGTAGGCGAGGCCCAGGCCGACGCCGATGAGGGCGTTGATCACCAGGATCTGCCACACCTCGCCGCCGAACGGGAGGATCAGCAGGTACGAGACCGCGATCAGCCCGGAGCCGGCGATCAGCACGAGCCGCGGCCCGGACTGCGCCGAGAGGCGGGCGGCGAGCGGGGACGTCGCCATCATCGCCAGGCCCGAGGGGGCGAGCACGAGGCTCGCCACGATCAGGCTCAGGCCGAAGCCGACGCCCGACGCGGCGGGCAGCTCGAGGCGCTGCGGCAGGGTGATCTGGGCGCCGAAGAACGCGAAGCCGACCGCCACCGAGGCGAGGTTGGTGAAGAGCACGGCGGGGCGGGCGGCCACCCGGAGGTCGACGAGCGGGCTCTCCTGCCGCAGCTCGTACCAGCCCCAGAGGAGCAGGACGGCGATGCCGCCGAGGCCGGAGCCCAGGATCGCGGGGCTCGTCCAGCCGGAGTCGTTGCCGCGCGAGACGGCGATCAGCACGCCGCTCAGTCCGAGGGCGAGGCCGATCGTGCCGACCACGTCGAAGGTGCCGGGCGAGCGCAGCGTCGACACCGGTACGACCAGGAGGACGAGGACGATGTCGAGGACGCCGAGGCCCGCGGACATCCAGAACAGGACGTGCCAGTCGGTGTTCTGCGCGATGAGGGCGCTGAGCGGCAGGCCGAGCGCGCCGCCGATGCCGAGGGTCGCGCTGACCAGGGCGATCGCACCGGGGAGCCGGTCGCGGTGGAGGGTGTCGCGGAGGATCGAGATGCCGAGCGGGATGACGCCCATCACCGCGCCCTGGAGGGCCCGGCCCACGACCAGCGTCCACACGTCCCCCGCGAAGGCGCACACGATCGAGCCGATCACGAGCACGACCAGCGCGGCCACGGCCATCCGCCGCTTGCCGTAGAGGTCGCCGAGGCGGCCGGAGACCGGGGTGAGGATGCAGGCGCTGAGCAGCGTCGCGGTGATCACCCACGCGGTCTCGGTGCGGTCGGCGCCGAGCAGCGTCGGCAGCTCGGACTGGATCGGGACGACCAGCGTCTGCATGAAGGAGGCGCTCATCCCCGCGAAGGCGAGGACGGCGGTGATGAGGCGCGGGTCCGGCGAGCGGGTCAGGGAGCGTCTGTCGGAGTCGGGCACGGCTGTCCTTCGTGTCGGCGGCGGACGCGCACCCGGACCGCGGCGGCGGGCGGGCCGTCGTCGGCGGGATCGTATCGCTCGGCTCTGCTTTCGACCGGCTCGGGGCTCAACAGCGCGGGGCGCCGCTTTGTTCCCTCCTTCTCCTTCCCGCGCGCGTCGGGCAGGACGAGGATGGGCGGATGATCGACATCGAGAGCTGGATCGCCCGCTACGAGAAGGCCTGGGCCACGGACGACGCGGCCGATGTGGCCGCACTGTTCACCGAGGACGCCGAGTACTTCACGGCGCCGCACCGCGACGCGATCACTCCGCGCGACGCGATCGTGGAGTGGTGGCTGGCGGAGGAGGAGCCCGCCGACCCGACGTTCGCGTGGGGCCTGGTCGCGCTGACGGAGGAGACCGCCGTGGTGGAGGCGCGCACCGTCTATCCGGGCGACCGCACCTACCTGAACCTCTGGGTCATCCGCTTCGCCCCTGACGGGCGGGCGCGCTCGTTCACCGAGTGGTACATGGAGGAGCCGGCCGACTCCGTGTCCTGACCCGCGCGGGTCCTCATCGAGCGGCGAGGAGCGCTCAGCGGCGCCGGGTCAGAGCTGCGCGGCGGCGAAGGTGTCGCAGTCGATGGCGTCGCCCTCGAAGCCGGCCTGGAACCAGCGCTGGCGCTGCTCGGCCGAGCCGTGCGTCCACCCCTCCGGATCGACGGTGCCGGTGGCCTGCTCCTGGATGCGGTCGTCGCCGACGGCGGCCGCGGCGCCGAGCGCGTCCTGGTACTCCTGCGCCGTCACCGGCTTGAGGTAGGGCGTGCCGGTCTCGTCGGGCACCGTCGAGGCGTCGCCCACCCAGGCTCCGGCGAAGCAGTCGGCCTGCAGCTCGAGGCGCACCGAGTCCGACTCGGGGCCGGTGCCGGAGCGGTCCGCCGACTCCATCGCGCCGGTCAGGTTCTGGATGTGGTGGCCCCACTCGTGGGCGAGGATGTACATCTGCGCGAGCGATCCGCCCGAGGTGTCGAACCGGGTGCGCAGCTCGTCGAAGAAGTCGGTGTCGAGGTAGATCGTCCGATCCGGCGGGCAGTAGAACGGGCCGACCGCGGCGGTCGCGCTCCCGCAGCCGGTGGTGGTGCTGTCCTCGAACAGGTCGACGCCGGTCGGGGTCGTGTAGGCGACTCCGAGGGTCGGAGTCTGCTCGCCCCAGTAGCGGTCGAGCGACTCAGCCGCACCCTCGAGGCGGCAGTCGACCTGCGTGTTCGCGTCGGCGCCGCTGTCGCAGGCCACCGCGGTGGAGGTGACGCCCTCCGGCGAGGACCCGCCTCCGCCGAACACCTCGCCGAGGCCCGAGAGGTTCACGCCGAGCAGCTGCGAGAGCAGCGCGAGCACGACCACGCCCACCGCGCCCCCGCCGACGGCGATGCCGGTGGTGCGGCCGCGACGGCGGACCTTGCCGCCGCTGAGCTGGGAGTCGTCGTTGAAGGTCATGCCGACGAAGCTAGCGCTCCGCGGACGGGCTCCGCTCGGGCTTGCGGTCAGCCCCAGCGCGACTCGCTGGCCGAGCGGATGATCTCGAGCAGCGCCTCGCGCAGGGGGCCGTGCTCGAGCGAGCCCGGGAACATGTCGACCTCGAGGCGGTGCGCCCGGCGCCAGGCCTCGCTGCCCACGTCGGTGAGCGCGACGAGCTGCCGGCGGCGGTCCGACGGATCCGTGGTGCGCGAGACGTGGCCCTCGCGCTCGAGGCGCTCGATGGTGCGCGACATGGTCTGCACCTCGACGTGGGCCGCGGCGGCCAGCTCCTTCTGCGCGACGGGACCCGCCTGCAGGAGGTGCAGCACGATCAGGCCGGCGTGGGTGAGGCCGATCTCGGCGAGGGCGCCGTGCCAGGCGTGCTCGACCATCCGGGAGGCGGTGGAGAGCAGCCGGCCGGTGGGCCAGTCCTCCATCCCGGAGGCGTCGTCCGCGCGCATCTGATCAGGGTAGACCCGCTCCCGGGACACGACGGCACCGGGCGCGGGACGCTCAGGCACGGGCGCCCGGGCATCCCGGCCGCGAGGCGCGGACCGCCCCGCCCGTCAGGACGCGAAGCGGTCCGTCGCCTCGATCAGCGCGTCGAGGATCCCCGGCTCGTCGAAGGCGTGGCCCGCGTCGGCGATCATCCGGAAGTCGGCCTCGGGCCAGGCCCGGTGCAGGTCCCAGGCCGTGAAGGCCGGGGTGCACATGTCGTAGCGGCCCTGCACGATGACGGCCGGGATGTCGCGGAGGACGCCGGCGTCGCGGATCAGCTGCCCCTCCTCCAACCAGCCCCTGTGCACGAAGAAGTGGTTCTCGATGCGGGCGAAGGCGAGCGCGAAGACGGGATCGGACCAGTCCGCGATCAGCTCCGGCTTCTGCAGGAGGGTGATGGTCGACGCCTCCCAGGTGGTCCAGGCGACACCGGCGGGGCCGTGCACGGCGGGGTCCGCGTCGTGGAGCAGGCGGTAGTACGCCTCGATGAGGCTGCCCCGCTCGCCGGCCGGGACGACGGAGGTGTAGCCCTCCCAGAGGTCCGGGTAGACCGCGGCGGCGCCGCCCTCGTAGAACCACTCGAGCTCGGCGCGCCGGAGGGTGAAGATCCCGCGGAGGACGATCTCGCTGACCCGCTCGGGGTGGGTCTCGGCGTAGGCGAGGGCGAGGGTCGAGCCCCAGGAGCCGCCGAGCACGAGCCAGCGCTCGACGCCGAGGTGCTCGCGGAGGCGCTCGATGTCGGCGACCAGGTACCAGGTGGTGTTGGTCGAGAGGTCGGCCTCCGGCTCGCCGGCGTGCGGGGTGGAGCGGCCGCACATCCGCTGGTCGAACAGCACGATGCGGTACTTCTCGGGGTCGAACAGCCGCCGGTGGGCGGGCGAGGTGCCGGCTCCGGGGCCGCCGTGCAGGAACACGACGGGCTTGCCCTCGGGGTTGCCCGAGACCTCCCAGTAGAGCGAGTGGCCGTCGCCGACGTCGAGCATGCCGGAGTCGTGGGGCTCGATCTCGGGGTACAGAGTGCGCATGGCCCGCACCCTACCGACTGTCAGGGTCGCGGTCCGCGAGGCGGGCGGCCCGGCCCCGGAGTGGGCGGGAGCGCCCGCGTCCACCCGGCGCACCCGCCTCCCGCGGTCGTTACTGTGGAGCGGACCTGCACGCCCCCGTCGAAGGAGCCCCCATGCCCACCACTGTGCGCGGCGTCATCGCCCGGTCGAAGGGCGCTCCCGTGGAGCTCGTCGACATCGTCGTCCCCGATCCGGGCCCGGGCGAGGCCGTGGTCGACATCGAGACCTGCGGTGTCTGCCACACCGACTTCCACTACCGCGAGGGCGGGATCAGCGACGACTTCCCCTTCCTCCTCGGTCACGAGGCGGCCGGACGGGTCAGCGCGATCGGAGAGGGAGTCACCCATGTCGCGGTCGGCGACTTCGTGGTCCTCAACTGGCGCGCGGTCTGCGGCGAGTGCCGGGCCTGCACCCGGGCCGAGCCCTGGTACTGCTTCGACACCTTCAACGCGACTCAGCGGATGACCCTGGAGGACGGCACCGAGCTCAGCCCCGCCCTCGGGATCGGCGCCTTCGCCGAGAAGACCCTCGTGCACGCGAAGCAGTGCACGAAGGTCGATCCGGAGGCGGACCCCGCCGCGGTGGGCCTGCTCGGCTGCGGGATCATGGCCGGCCTCGGCGCGGCGATGAACACCGGGAACGTGACGCGCGGCGACTCCGTCGCGGTCATCGGCTGCGGAGGAGTCGGCACGGCCGCCGTGGTCGGCGCCGCTCTCGCGGGCGCCGGCACGGTCATCGCGATCGACCGGGACCCCAAGAAGCTGGTCGCGGCCGAGAAGCTCGGCGCCACGCACGTCATCGACTCCAGCGGCCTCGACGAGGCGGGCGTCGTCGCCGCCGTGCAGGCCCTGACGAACGGCTTCGGAGCGGACGTCGTCATCGACGCCGTGGGCCGCCCCGAGACCTGGCGCCAGGCGTTCTACGCCCGCGACCTCGCCGGGACCGTGGTGCTGGTCGGGGTGCCGACTCCTGAGATGACGCTCGAGATCCCCCTGCTCGACGTCTTCGGCCGCGGCGGCTCGCTGAAGTCGAGCTGGTACGGCGACTGCCTGCCGGAGAGGGACTTCCCGATGCTGACCGGCCTCTACCTCCAGGGCCGCCTGCCCCTGGACGAGTTCGTGAGCGAGCGGATCGGGATCGAGGACATCGAGGAGGCCTTCGCCACGATGGCCGGCGGCGACGTGCTCCGCTCGGTGGTGGTGCTCTGATGGGCGCGCGGATCGAGCAGCTCGTCACGAGCGGCACCTTCAGCCTCGACGGCGGCACCTGGGACGTCGACAACAACGTCTGGATCGTCGGCGACGACTCCGAGTGCGTCGTCATCGACGCGGCCCATGACGCGGACGCGATCCTCGCGGCCGTCGGCGAGCGCCGGCTCCTCGCCGTGCTGCTGACCCACGGGCACGACGACCACCTCGACGCGGTCGAGGGAGTCCGCGCTGCGACCGGCGCCCCGGTGCTGCTCCACGAGGCCGACCGGATGCTGTGGGACGCCGTGCACCCCGGTACGGCCCCGAGCGGCGCCCTGGTCGACGGGCGGATCGTGCCCGTCGCCGGCGTCGAGCTCGAGGTGCGGCACACCCCGGGCCACACCCCCGGCGCCGTCTGCTTCGTCGCCGAGGCGCTCGGCACGGTGTTCACCGGCGACACGCTCTTCCAGGGCGGGCCGGGGGCCACCGGCCGCTCGTACAGCGACTTCCCGACGATCATCGACTCGATCACGGAGCGCCTGCTGACGCTGCCCGCCACGACGGTGGTCCGGACCGGCCACGGCGACTCGACGACGATCGGAGCGGAGGCGCCGCACCGCGAGCAGTGGATCGCGCGCGGGCACTGACCGGGCGGGGCGGGGGCGGGCGCGGAGCTGTCGGTCCGCCCGCTACGGCTTTCTGCATGAAAGGGCCGACCGACGGGTGTGGGAATTTCGCAACTGTCGGTCGTGCTCCCTTGTTACCGTGAACAATCGCCGGTACCGTGCGAAGACCACACCGCAGGCGGGATCCCCCGTCCGCCCACCGGTTCGCTGCAGAACCCGAGAGGACACGTCGACGATGACGTCACGACCCCCGGGCGGAGGCAGGCCCTCGCGCCTGCTCGCCGCCACCCTCGCCGCATCCGCGACGATCGCCCTCGCCGCCGGCGCCGCCGTGCCGGTCGCCGTCGCCGCGACAGCGGCGACCACTCCCGCGCAGAGCCTGCTCGCGGACTTCACCTTCGACACCGCCCCGAGCGGAGGCGCCTTCACCGACAGGTCGACCCGTGCCGCCGTGAAGGGCACGCCGACCCTCGTCGCCGGCCGCACCGGGCAGGGCAGCGCCGTCTCGCTGTCGTCCTCGTTCTGGCTCGACCTCACCGCGACCGACGGGCAGCCGCTGCTGAAGGGTCGCGACTCCGTCACTCTGTCGTACGACTCCAAGCCCGCCGCCGCGGACAACGTCGGCTGGTCGGTCTTCGCCGCTCGCTCGGCCGCGACCCAGGACTACGCCCAGGAGAAGTACGTCGGCGTCCTCGACAGGACGAACGGCATCACCGTCGAGCGGTACGCCAACAGCGGCGCCCGCGACTCCTCGGGCAACCTCACCGGCCCGAGCAGCACGGAGTGGAAGCACGTCGATCTCGTGCTGAGCGCCGGCACCGCCCGCCTCTACGTCGACGCGAAGCCCGTCGCCGTCACGACGGCCGGCCCCTCGCTCGCGACGGTCCTCGGATCGACCGGCGGAGTCCTGCAGATCGGCAAGGCCAACTGGGGCGGCGGGGAGTACTTCACCGGACTCCTCGACAATCTGCGCGTCTACGACCGCGCCCTGACCGGGGCCGAGCTGGGCGCGACGAGCAGCACCGTGGCGACCGACCTGCGCGCCGCACTCGACGTCCCCACGACCGTGCTCGGCGACCTGCCCGCGCAGGTCCTCGGGAACACCGTGACGTGGACCGCCTCCGGCGCCGGCGCCGCGCGCGTCTCCTCCACCGGCGCCGTGAACCTCTCGGGCCTCACCGCTCCCGTCGCCGTCCGCCTCCAGGCAGCCGTCGCCGGGCAGACCTACGCGTGGGACAGCACCCTCGCCGTGCCCGGCGGGCGCATCGCCACCTCCGTCAAGACCGTCACCACGACGAACGGAGTGAAGGACGACCCGCTGGCGTACAACGACGACCGCCGCGCGGACTCGCTCTTCACGGCCGCACTGCCCGCCGGCGCGACCACCTGGGAGCCGCTGAACCGCTCGCAGTCGATCCTCTCCGTCCTCAAGGACGGCGATCAGGCGCAGCGCCCGAACGCCCAGATGGGCTCGCCGCTGCTGTTCCGCTCGAAGGACGGCTCGCTCGGCGCGGTCTCGTCGCAGAACAACGCCACGGACTCCGTCTACCTCTGGAGCTCCGCCGACGGCCGCACGTTCCGCGACCAGCGCGTCCTCCGGGTCGCGCCGGGCTCGGTCGTGACCGACCCGCGGATCGTCTTCGACTCCGCCCTCGGCGTCTACAAGCTGTTCTGGACCGATCTGCTCACCACGGAGGGCCGCGTGACGCTGTTCACGGACCTCGCCTCCGGCACCGCTCCCGGAGCGACCACCCGCGCCGACGCCCGCGTCCCCGGTGTCCAGGGCTCGGGTCTCCCCGCCGGGTTCACCCAGGGCCAGGCCGGAGAGACGGCGCTGACCTCGACCGAGTTCAGCACGTTCTACCGCGAGTACGTCGACCTGAAGAACACCGGTGTGAAGTCGCTCAGCGGCTCCGTCGACTCCGGCGCCGGATCCGCTGCGATCGCCGCAGCGCTCCCGGGGCAGGCCGTGATGGAGTACAACGACGGCTCGACCAAGTCGCTCAACGTCGACTGGCAGGACGATCTGACCACCGCCGTCGACACCTCGCGTCCCGGGACCTACCGGGTCACCGGCTCCGTCCAGCAGGACCCCGAGGCGATGGTCAACGAGGCCCGCGCGGATCCGCACGTCTTCTTCAACGAGGACGACGGCTACTACTACCTCACGGGCTCGCACTACGGTCAGGACTCGCTCGGCCCGATCGAGGAGAGCTCCAGCTACCGCAAGATCGGCCTCAAGCGCTCGAAGACCATCGCCGGTCTCGACTCCGCTCCCGAGCAGATCGTGATCGACCCCGACGCCGGCACGCCCGGTCGCCAGAGCCAGTACCCGAACACCTTCTACGGCTGGGGCGGATACATCTGGGCGCAGGAGTTCCACAAGATCAACGGCACCTGGTGGATCGTCGCCGGCATGAACAAGGGCTACGCGCCTGTGGGCGGCTGGTGCGACAACACCGTCCTGATCCCCTACACCGGGACCGACGCCTCGATCGCCGAGGGCGGATTCCTCGACCAGACGAAGTGGGGCGAGCCGGTCGTCCTCGAGGGCGCGGCCTTCGACGTCAGCTACATCGACCGCCAGGAGAACGGCGCCACCCAGGGCTACTGGGTCCTGCCCAACGGCAACACGCTCTCCCTCGCCAAGGCGACGATGGGGCCCAAGGGCACCGTCCCGCTGGTCACCGGTGCGGTCACCCGCATCTACGGCGAGAGCCAGCCGTGGGAGTCGGGCAAGCGCTCGCCGACCCCGTCCGACACCACCGAGGGCAACGACCAGGGCGTCGTCGAGGCGCCGTTCATCGTGTCCAAGGGAGGACGCATGTACCTCACCTACTCGGGCGGAACGGTCGACAAGTACTACTCGCTCGGCCTGCTCACGGCCGACGCGAGTGCCGACCTCCTCAACCCCGCGACGTGGACGCAGACCGCGTTCCCCGTGCTGGACACCGAGGACACCTACCTGGGCCGCCTCGGCGCGGACGAGACGCAGTACTTCTCGCGCCAGCAGGCCGGCACCGGGCACAACTCGTTCGTCGAGGACGAGTCGGGCAACCTGCTCCTCGCCTACCACGCCCGCCCCTACCCGGACCCGCACACGGCGACCGATCCGCAGAACGCGGGCGGCCTGTTCGATTCGGACCGCAACACCTGGTTCAAGGGCGTGAACATCCGCGCGAGCGGCCGGCTCGACCTCTCGCTCTCGAAGGAGCAGGAGGTGGCCTCGGCCAACCGCACCGTCACGGCGACGATCACCGTGAAGGCGCCGGCTGTGCCCGTCACCGCCACTGCAGCGGCTCGCTGCGTCGCGGGCAAGGTGGTCGTCACGCTGACCACTGTCAACAAGGCCGCGTCGACCGCAGACCTCCGCTGGAACACCCTGTGGGGCGCGAAGACGCAGCAGATCGATGCGGGCCGGACCGCCTCGCTGGCCGTGACCACGCGGGCCGCCTCGGTCGCCGCCGGCACCGTCCAGGGGGTCGCCACCGTCGGCAGCGCCTCCGCTCCCGTGAGCGCCGCCTACCCGGCGCTCCGCTGCGGCTGACCTGACCGGGTCCTCCGACCGACGACGCCCGGCCGCCTCTCACCTGAGGGCGGCCGGGCGTCGTCGTTCCGGTCTGCGGTGATGTGCCGGGCGACCGGGTCGCGACCCTCGATGATCTCGGCGGTGCAGCCGGCATCGCGGGAGAAGACCCACCGGATGACGCGGCCGCGTCGGACGACCGGACCGTTGCGATCCACGAACGACTCCCCATCGAGGGGAGGTCGTCGGTCGGCGACGTACGGGGTGTCGTGAGTCGGACGGGAAGAGGCGAGCCGGTCTGCCGCTGCTGCACGAACCGGCCCGCCCCTTCGGCATCGTCTCAGTGGACGAGGGCGGCCTCCGCCTCGTCCCAGGCGGGGTTCAGATCTTCCTTCTTCCCTCGGATGAGGAGGAATCCGGTGAGAGAGGCGGCGACCATGGTCACTGCTGCGGCCAGGAACACGGCCTTGTAGCCGTCGGTGAATGCGGTGAGCTCGGCCGTTCCGGACGCGATGGCGGAGTCCGCGGTGCTCGCGTAGAACACGGTGAACACCGCGAGACCGATGGACCCGCCGATGTGGAAGACGGAGTTGACGACGGCGGAGGCCACTCCGGCGTCCTCGTTCTCGACCCCGAGAAGGGCGAGGTTCTGGACGGGCACGAAGAGCATGGAGAGTCCGATTCCGAGCACGACCAGGGCGGGCAGGACCTGGAGGAAGTAGTTTCCGTCCGGGGTGATGCCGAGGAGCAGGAAGATCCCTGCTGCCGAGACGAGCGGCCCGACGATCATCAGGGGTCGGGGGCCGAACGTGTTGAGGATCTTCGTGGTGACGGGCGAGAACGCCATGATCGCGACGGTCATGGCGAGGTTCGCGAGCCCTGCCATCAGCGGTCCCATTCCGAGCACGATCTGGAAGTAGAACGCGAGCTAGAGGATGGCCCCGATCATCACGGCGCCATTGGCGGCCTGGATCAGGATCGCGCCGCCTCGCACACGACGCAGGATGACGCGCAGGGGCAGCAACGGCTGGTCGACCTTGCGTTCGATGAGCACGAAGACGGTCAGCAGGACGATGCCGAGTGCGAGGAAGGCGACGGTGTCGATCGCGCCCCATCCGTGCTCAGCCCGCGTGAACCCGTAGACGATCGCGCCCAGTCCCAGGGTCACCGTGACGGTTCCCCAGACGTCGTAGCGGTTGTCTCCTTCCGCCTTGCTCTCGCGGAGCACGAGAGCCCCGCCGACGAGGCCGAAGGCGACGAAGACCAGGTTGACGAAGAGGCACCAGCGCCGTCGTCAGGACAGTTCGACACCGAGGGGGTCGGGCCTCACCTTCCGACGTCGGCAGGAGAGGATGGCAAACTGGCGGCCGACGCTGTCGCACCCGCTCGTGCGGCCGCGTCGACACCCTCCGGGCCGCCTCAGCACCCGCCGTCCCTAGCCGCTCACTCGGACCGAGGGAGCGGCGGAATCGATCACGACATGGAATCGAACCCACCCAGCGGTGAGGAGGTCCTGCCCTCTCCTCGGACGTCTCCTCGCGCGACGCGACCCAACAACCGGACTCGGATCCTCGACGCCACGGTACGCGCCGCGGCGCGGGAAGGATCTGTCCGCGTCACGCTCGAAGCGACTGCCGAAGAGGCTGGGCTGACACGCGGCGGAATGATGTACCACTTCCGCGATCGAGCCGATCTCGCCCATGCTCTCCAGGAGCACGTCGCGGCCGGCTGGGAAGCCCAGCTGATCGACGTCGCGGGGAAGACGGCGGACGAGGCCACCTTGACGGAGCGCGTGAGTGCCTACGTCACCGTCGCCCTGACGCCGTCGACGCACATGCAGATCGGACTCCTCCAGGCCACGGGCAGCGACACCGCTCTCCGAGCGCCGGTAGCGGAGGTGCGCCGAAGGTGGACGCCCCCCGCAGAGGAGACCGCGACCGATCCGATCACTCTCCGCCAGTTCATCGCCTGCCTTGCGGCTGACGGCCTGTGGTCACACCACTCCCTCGGAGGCGATCGGATACCGGACGACACTCGAGCCGCGGTGATCTCCGAGATCATCCAGCTCTCCAGCACGGGGTGATGCACGAAGGGCGCGTTCCGGCGTGAGGCGGATCCCGGTCGGAGGAGCTCGACCGGGACCGAGACTCTTCCTTCTGCGGTCGAGGATCAGGACAGGCCTGTCCCCGGACCCGGCTCCTGGGTCGAGGCGAGCCCCAGGCCGGCCTCGCACTGCTGAGGATGCAGCAGGGACGGCGTCCTCGAGGAGCGCCGCCACCGCCTCGCGCCGCGGCAGCACGGTCGCGAGCGCGGCGCCCATGACGGTCGGCGATGCCTCGTGCTGCCCCGGAGCGCTCGGGACGCGGTCGGAGGCGACGCACGTGTCGAAGTCGCTCCACCTGGAGCGTCACCGACACGACCGGTCCGACGACGGCCGACCAGGAGACGTCCCGCGTGCGCCCGCACAGGCACTCCGCTCGTCAGCGGGACAGCAGCGCGACGTGGATCTCCTCGGCGAGGAGGTCCAGCGCTCTCGCGTGGGACGCCAGGAAGGCCCGGCCGTCGCGCGTGATCGAGAAGCGCTCGATGCGCTGCAGTGCGGTCCTCCTGCCTCTCTCCAGGAGCACCAGGCCCCGGCGGGAGAGCCGGAGGAGCCGCTTGCGCACCTCGAGGACCTCGACACGGTCGCCGGAGCGGAGGTCGAGGACTGCTCGCAGGCGGGTCTCGTCGCGGTTCTCTCCGGTCGCGAGCGCGATCAGGATGAAGACGTCGATGCTGCAGTCGAGCCCGCAGGCTCCGCAGCGGTTCGTGCACCGCGCAGAGCGTGCCAGGGACACGAGGAATCGATCGAGGCGCATCACGGGTGTCTCCTGGGGAACGGCGGTCTCCTGCTGCAACGAGAGGAACGGGCCGGACCGGTCACGGTCGGCCCGCATCCGGGAGTCCGCTCAGGAGAGGTTCGCACATCAGCGATCGGTCCGGACAGCAGGATCCGGCCCGATCGCCGCCCCGGTCCGCAGCCGGTGGTGATGCCGCCGCGGCGGGATCGTCGGGCGATCAGGGTCGAGGACCCGTCCGTACGGCGCAGGGGGGCTCAGGAGAGAGGGAGGGCGTTGCCGTTGATCAGCAGGAGGTCGTGTCCTCCGACGGCAGCTGCGCTCCCGGCCGCTCCGTCGTCCTTCTCCTCGGTGAGGGGGTGCGACTGCACGACCTTCGTCAGCACGAGCCCGGTGGTCGGGACGGTCCTGGTTCTCACTCTGTGGTGCATCTCGTCGGTCGTCCTCCAGAGGTGGCGGCGCTGCAGGTCGGGCGCAGTGCCGGTCGGGGCGGGACAGCGGAGGAGCGGGCGATCGTGGCGCCCGCTCCCCCGCCTTCTCAACGGCAGCTGCGTGCCGAGTAGTCGACGCTCGTCTGCGTGCTGATGGTCTTCCCGTCGACGACGGCCTTTCCTGTCGCGGCCACCGACCCCGCGGGGATCGAGACCGCTCGGGTGGTGACGGCGCTCGACGCGGACGATCCCGGAGCGACTCCGGTCACGGTCTTCGAGCCGAAGGCGGTGACGGTCGTGATGTCCATGATCGAGCGGCTGTCGTTCTTGACCACAGTGGTCAGGACGACCTTCCCGCTGACGCAGCGGGTCGACGCCGTGGCGGTCACGGTCAGCGGCGACGTGACGGTGACCTTCGCGGTCACAGTCCGGTTCGCGGGTGCGACCTCCTCCGTCGGCGTCAGATCGAAGACCGGCCGGCCGTCGGCGGCGTAGTGGATGCGGGCGAGACGGGTGTCGCGGCCGTCACCCCCGACTCCGTTGCCCCAGGTGTGGTAGACGTACACGTCGTTGCCGTCCTCGTCCTGGGTGACGGCTCCGTGGCCGGGACCCTGCTCGTAGGTGCGGTAGTCGAGGACGCCGTCGGGCATGGGAACGCTCTGCAGGAGCGGGGCGTCGTACTTGGTCCAGCTCGCGATGTCGGTCAGGTCACTGCCCTCCTTCGCCCAGGCGCCGCCCACGATGTACTTCGGGCTGACGCCGCTGCTGGAGTAGACGAGCGTGATCCTCCCGTCGCGCTGGATCGCGAACGCTCCCTCGGACAGGTGGTCCTCGAACGTCAGCGAGGGCACGATGATCGGGGTCGGCTCGCCGATGACGCGGGTGGGGTTGGCGGGATCGACCTTGGCGATCCAGGTCGCCGGGTCGCTCACTCCGTTGTCGACGTAGCGCTGGGACCAGGCGTAGTACGCAGTTCCACCGGACTCGAAGTAGGTCATGTCGAGGCTGATGTTGCGTCCCGTGCCGGGGCGTCCGAGGGCGCTCCCATCGCTCTTCACGACGGCGCGCGGCGCGCTCCAGTCGGAGGGGTTCGCGGGGTCCCCGCCGTCGCGCAGCTGCATGATGTGCGCCTGCACCGTGAACCACTGACCGTTCTGGTTCGACTGGTCGTTGTCCGGGTTGAAGCACGGGGCGAACAGGATGGAGAGCTTGCCGCCGATCTCGTGGATCTCGGGGGCCCAGTAGCAGCCCGCGATCACCTTGCCCTCGGCGGTGCGGTCCATCCGCGTGGTGCGGTTGAGGAGGTCCACCTCACGGGCTCGTCCGCCGTTGTCGTCGCTGAGCTGGTCGATGCTGTCGGCGACCCGGATCGGCAGGTGCTGCGAGGCGACGTTGTTGTTGTTCGTGTCGTCCGTGGCGGTGAAGAGGTACTGCGTCTTCCCGTTGCGCTCGTAGCGGTAGATCGTCGGATCCGCGCGGTTGTAGGCGAACGGCTCGTTGTACTGCCGCTGGCGGACGGTCCCGGAGAGGTCGTACGTTCCCGGGCCCTTCGCGGCGAGGTCGGCGAGCTGCTGCTGGTTCCAGTCGATGCCGAGGCTGCCGGTCGAGCCGTCGTTGTAGGAGAGCTGCGCCTTCACTCCGGACAGGGCGGAGGTGTCGCCCTGATCGATCGTCTGCGGTGCGACCGAGGATCCGGTGTTGACCGTGCGGCCGAACTTCTTCACGAGCGAGTCGGCGACGGAGCCGGAGACCGTCAGCGCGCCGCCCGGCAGAGCGTCGGCGACGCGGCCCGGGACTCCGGAGAGGTCGGGAGCGGCGACGGTGGCGGGGCTTCCTCCGAGGACCGCACCGCGGTTCCCGTCGGTCACGACGACGCTGCGACGGCCGCCGTCCTTCGGCCAGAACGCCTGCGCGCGGAGCTCGGTGCGGGCGAGGTCAGTGACGGTCGTGTACTTCGCCGCCCCGGAGGAATCGGTCCAGGAGACGAGGTAGCGGTTCTGGTCCGTGTCGAAGACGGCCTTCGGCGCGACGACGCCGCCGGTGGTGCCGAGGTCGATGACGCCGAGCTCGGTGAAGTCGGACGCGGTGGCGTCCGTGGCCTTGAAGATCAGAGCGCTCGAGGCCCCGGTGCCGTCGGACGCGCCCGACTGCAGGACGCGCGTGGCGATCACGCCGACGGTGCCGTCGGCGAAGGTGAACAGCGAGGGGTTCGCGAGGCCGCGGTTGTCGGCCTTGTCGGTTCCGAGGAAGACCCCGTCGGCGAAGAGGACTCCCGAGTTGCCCGAGAGCGGTGCTGCGTCGGCGACGGACGAGCCGAGTGCCAGGTGGAGGCCGCGGGCGATCGTGTCCTGGTTCGCCTTGTCCTCGCCGGTCGGCGTCCGGGTGTACGACACCACGGTCTTCGCCGTGGAGGCGCTGAGGACGGTGGTGCGGAAGGTCTTCGTCAGCGTGGTGGCGCCGACCTTCACGGAGGCGGTGAGCGCGAGTGCCCGGTCGGTCGCCGAGTCGTTCACGAGGCGGCTGCCGGACAGGCCGGCACCGTCCGCGCTCCACGACACGGTGTAGCCGGCGACCGTGGGAAGAGCGGTTCCGGAGGCGACGGTCGGCGGGACGACGAGGGCGGTGCGCAGGCGCGCCGTGGCGTCGGCCTCGGTGTCGGCGGCGACGGTGACGGTTCGCGCGGTGCCGGTGGCGGCGGATCCGGCGAACGTCGCGGTCGGGGTCAGGGTCACGGTGGCGTTCGCCGAGCCGGGTGCCGGGCGGCGCACGGAGCCGTCGGTGCCGATCACCGCGGGGTCGCTGCTCGCCCAGGTGAGGACGGAGCCGCCCGCGCCGCGGGTCGGGAGGGAGAGGTCGCTGGTGACGGGTCCGGTCACGGCGATGGTCGCCGCGGCGGCGTCCGATGCAGCGATCGCGGCAGCGGCCGGAGCCGCGTCCTCGCGCACCTGGTCCTGGGTCAGTGCGGAGGAGTAGACGTGCACGTCGTCCATCGCCCCGCCGAAGAGAGGGTCGGGGCCGTAGAACGACTTGCCGAGGAGGCCGGAGAAGGCGGAGGTGCCGACAGTCGCCGCTCCGGTCGCGGAGGTCGGGGTGGTCTGGGCGAGCCGGCCGTCGACGTAGGTCGAGACGCTGACGCCGCTGCGCAGGACCACGGCGACGTGGCTCCAGCGGCCGGTGGCGGCGGGACCGGAGTCGGCCGCGCGCTGCTCCGAGCCGTTCTTCACGGCACCGATCAGGCTGCTTCCGCACTGGGGCGTGGTGAAGAGGTACCGCTCGGTCGACTGCCCGAGCGCGTACGCCCAGCTGCAGTTCTGGTTCCCCTCCCAGCGCAGCCAGGCCGACATGGTCACGTCGGTGGTGGCCGCCGTGGTCAGTCCCGGCGCGATCTCGGCGTAGGCGGCGGAGCTGCCTGCGGCGCCGCCGGGGAGGCGGAGTGCGCGGTCGGTGCCGCCGCGCGGACCGGCGACGGTCGTCGCTCCGGTCCCGCGCACGGTGGCGGAGCGGCCGGCAGCGGAGTCGGTCAGGGTCGTGCCCGCGCCCACGGCGGAGCCGACGGCGGCGGACGAGGAGAAGTCGTAGGAGAGGACCGGGCTGGGCACCGCGGCCTGTGCGGGTGCCGCGCCGAGCGCAGCCCCTCCCGCTGTCAGGCTCGCGGCGACCAGGAGGGCCGTCGTGCGTCGGAACCGCATTGTTCGTCTACTTCCGTGGGAGAGGTGGATGCGGGGAGCACGGACCCAGGGTCCATGCTCCCCTGCTCCGGTGGCCGGAGGCCCCGGAACGGAGGAGGTCAGGGGAGGGGCGGCTGGACGCCGCCCCTCCCCTGTCACCGGCCTAGCGGCAGGTGAGCGCCGAGTACGGCGCGGTGGCCGTCCTGGTGCCGTTCGCGTCCTTCGAGGCGACGCTCACCTCGCCCGCGGTGACCGAGGTCGCCCGGGTGGTGAAGGCGGCGGACACGGACTTGCCGGGAGCGACCCCGGCGAAGGTCCTGCTCCCCCACTGCGAGCCGACGGTCATCTCGACCGTGGAGCCGCTCGTGTTGGTGCCGGTCGCGGTGACCGTCACCTTGCCGGCGACGCAGCGGCTCGCGGCCGAGGCCGTCAGCGACGGTCCGGGAGGAGCCGTGGCGGTGATGGTGGCGATGGCCGGCGTCGCTGCCGAGTTGGCGAGCTGTCCGCGCACCTGCACGGTGTCGCCCGCCTTCTTCAGCGAGCTGAGATCGGCGGTCGCCCACGTCACGGCGACCGTCTCACGGTGGCCGTCCTTGAACGTCGCGCCCACCGTGGCGGGCAGGTCGACGGTGGTCGATCCGGCCTGAACGGTCCGCGCCACGGCGTCGATCGAGGTCACCAGGAGCGACGGGTTCCACTTCGCGGCGAGCCCGTCGCGCTCCTTCGCAGTGATGGAGACGACGGATCCGTGGCGGGGCGACGTCGGCAGCGAGAAGCTGCTGGGGATCGTCCACTGGATGTCGCCCTCGAGCGAGTTCGTGCCGAGCGGGATGTAGCCGCGTCCGCCGTAGTTGTCGGTCCAGAGGAAGTACTTGTACCCCGCCCGGTCGCCCTCGTTGGTCTTGAAGATCTCGGGACCCTCGACCTCCGGCGTTCCGGCGGTGCGGCCGATGCAGGTGTCGATGAGGCTCCACGCACCGGAGGCGGTGGTGGCGCGGAGGTTCGTCGACTTCTGTCCGATGATGTCGGGCGAGGGGCAGCCGCTGGTCTGGGTCGCCTTCGTGAAGCGGTAGTAGGTGTCGCCGTCCTTGAGCATCGTGGCGTCGATCAGTCCGTTGCTCTTGTTGAGCGAGGGGACGTCAGCGGCCTTGAACCAGACCTCGGGGGTGGTGAAGTCGCGGAAGTCGCGGGTGGTGGACGTGAGGATCTGCGGTCCGTTGCCGTCCTCGACGTTGCGCGTGCTGTCGGTGAAGAGGGCCGAGGTCCAGTAGACGACGTAGGCGTCGATGGTGGGGTCGTAGGTGGCCTCCGGTGCCCAGGTCATGCCCGCGTTGGGCAGGTTGACCTCGACGTGGCGCTGCTGGCCCCAGTTGACGAGGTCCGTGGACTCCCAGATCTCGAGGTAGCGGCTGCCGCGGTTGGTCGATCCGCCGAAGCCGGTGGTGCCGACGGAGAGGTCGGTGGCCATCAGGAAGAAGCGGTCGCCCTCCTTCGAGCGGAAGACGAACGGGTCGCGCAGCCCCTTCGTGCCCATGGTGGAGGTGAGGATCGGCTGGGCGTCGTTCAGGGTCTTCCACGTGAGCGAGTCGTTGCCGTCGGAGGTCGCGAAGCGGATCTTCTCGCCTTCGATGCTGTCGCCGGTGAAGTACGCGAACAGGTACGCGTCGAGGTCGCTCGCGGCCACGGGAGCCGCGGCCGGAACGGTGCGCGTGAGCGTCCGCACGAGGGGCGTGGTGCCGGGCACCGTGACCGTCGCGGTGAGGGTGACGGTGGTGTCGGCGGACGGGCGCGTGAGCGAGCCCTTCGCGACGACGTTCGGCGCGGTGCCCTTGTCGGCGGAGGTGATGACGGCCTCGTTCGACGAGGTCCAGCTGACCACGGCGCTGGAGCTGTTCGCGCGCGCGGCGGTGGCGGCGACGTCGGCTCCGGTCGAGGGCAGGTTCAGGCTGCCGCGCACCGGTCCGGCGAGAGCGGGATCGTTGCTGATGCCGTCGGCGACGGCCCGGGCGAGCTCGGCCTCGGCGCTGTCACCGGCGGCGTACGCCGGGACGAACACGGTGGTGGCACGGCCGACGACGGTGATGCCGCCGTGGACGGCGGTCGGGGTCAGCGTGACGGTGGCGTCCGGGCTGCCCGCGGCGGGCCGGGTGACGACGCCGCTGGTGCTGACGACGCCGGGGGCGCTCGACGTCCAGGTGATCGTGGAGCCGTTGGCGCCGGTCGTGGGGAGGGCGAGGTTCGAGGTCACGTTCGAGGTGTCGCCGAGCGAGACGGCGGCGTCCTGGTTCGCGAGAACCGAGTGCACGGATGCGGCGCTCTGCTGCACCTGGCCGGCGGTGAGCGCGGAGGTCCAGACCTGCATGTCGTCGATGGCACCGGCCCAGTAGGCGTCCGCGCCGTAGAACGATTTGCCGAGGAAGCCGGAGAACGTGGACGTGCCGATCGCGGACGCGGCGGTGAAGGTCGTGCTGCCCTGGCCGACGAGAGCTCCGTCGAAGTAGGTCGAGACCGACTGGCCGCCCTTGACGACGACCGCCATGTGCACCCAGCGGTTCGCGGCGATCGGAGTGTTGCCTGCGGCCCGCACCTCGGAGCCGCTCTTGATCGCGCCGAAGCCGGCCGGTCCGCACTTCGTGGTGGAGAGGACGTGGGAGTCGACGCTGGAGCCGAGCGTGAAGGGCCAGGTGCAGTCCGGAGCACCGCTCCAGCGCAGCCAGGCGGACATCGTGACGTCCTGCGTGCCGGCGGGGATCAGGCCCGGGGCGATCCGGACGTGCGGCGCGGCCGACGTGCTCGATCCGCCCGGGAGCGAGAGAGCGCGGTCGGTGGAGGCGCCGGAGGGACCCGCGACGCTGGTCGCGCCGGAGTTGATCAGGGTGCCGGGGTGGTTGCCCGGAGCGGAGTCGGCGACGACGGCTCCATTGGCGAGCGTCGCGCCGATGCCGTCGAACGAGTACTGCAGCGCGGGAGCGGGGACGGTCTCTGCGGCGCCGGCGGCGCCGATCGGTCCGAGTACGCCGCCGAGGCAGGCGATGGCGAGCGTCAGCGCGGCGCCCGCTCGGGGGAGGCGTGAGCGCCGGGTGCGCTCCTGCCGGGGGGTTCGTGACATGGGGGGTCCTTCAGGTGAGGGGTCGGAGGGGGAGGACGGAGCCCGCGCGATCGGCCGGCGGAGTGGTGAGTCCGGCGTCCGTCTGGCGGGGAGGGAATCGCCGGAAGGCGGCCCGGGACGCGGGCCTGGCGACCCGTGATCGGGAGGCGGAGGTCGACGTGGGTGCGAGGACGAGACGTCGCGCGCTGCGGGCGCCGACCGCGGTCACCGCGTGGAAGGTGTCGGCCGGGCCGACAGTCATCGGGGCCGGGCGTGGGCCTGCGGCGGGAGGGTGCGGCGGGAGGGTGGTGCTGTCGTCATCATCGACGTTCCTCTCAGGTTCGCCTTCGAACCGGTCGGAGTGGGACGCGAGGCGCGAGGACGCGCTTGCCCACTTCAGGTGACACCGTACCGACTTTTGTTAACGGTAACAATGGCGGATTCCCGGGCGATGCCGCAGCGACGGCGGGTGTGAGCGCTCTCTCCCTGCGAGCACGGGGATCCGCGTGGACGGATCACCCTCGCCCGGCGGGGCTCGGACCGGATCCGCTCGAGACCGGCACTTGACACCGGCTCCGCGACCGGTCGATGGTTGTCCACGTCAACATGCAGGTCGTGATCAGCTTCCCATCCCACTCGGAGCGTCGGCGCTGACGCGTCCCGCGGCGGGACGACCGGATCACCATCCCGGTCGCTCCGGCGCATCCTCTGCCGTGCTCCGATCCCTTCGGACACGGCTCCTTCCTGCGACCCTCATCCGCGTCCCTTCGGGGACGCCGGATGTCTGTGAAAGGCACCCATGTCCCGGACAACGAAGTCCCACCCCTCCAAGCGCCTGATCGGCGCCCTGATCGCGGCCGTCGTCGGCATCACGACCTTCGGCATCAGCTCGCCCGCCTCTGCAGCCACCGCCCCGGTCGGCCTCGGATCGGCGCAGGAGATCCGCAACCAGCACAGCAGCATGTGTCTCGACGACTTCGACTTCGGCACTCAGCCCGGAGCCGAGGTGCGGCAGTGGAGCTGCACCGAGGGGAGCAACCAGCGCTGGCAGGTCACCGACCTCGGCACCGGCTACGCCGAGATCAAGAACACCTTCAGCAACCTCTGCCTCGACAACTTCGACTTCGGCACCACTCCGGGCTCGGAGGTGCGGCAGTGGAGCTGCAACGGAAGCACCGCCCAGCAGTGGCGGATCACCTCCGTCGGCGGAGGCTACGCCGAGATCGCTAATCGGCACAGCGACCTCTGCCTCGACAACAAGGACTTCCGCCAGATCGACGGCTCCCCCATTCAGCAGTGGACCTGCACCGGCTCCAAGGCCCAGCGCTGGGCACTGACCGATCCGACCGTGCAGAAGATCACCTGGACGCTGAACCGCGTCGCGAGCCCGACCGCGGACGAGGCCGACGCCTACGCCCGCATCACCGACGCGATGGACCGCGCCGTGGCGCGCTACAACCGCCTCAGCAACATCTCCCGCTCCCTGACCGTCTCGTACAGCCCCGGAACCCCGACGGCCGATGCGAACATCTACGGCCAGATCCGCTTCGGCAAGGAGCGCGTCTACATGGTGGAGGGCACCGCCATGCACGAGATCTCGCACACCGTGGGCTTGGGCACGTCGACCACCTTCAACACGAACTGCGAGAACAGCAGCTGGGACTCGGCCCTGGCACTGCTGCGCACCTGGGACGGACCGGACGCGACAATCCAGTGCACCCCGGGTCACATCTTGAACTACGGCCTCAACTACAACAGCGAGTTCAGCCAGCTGAACCTCGAGCGCCACGTGAAGCTGGTGCAGTCCATGCTCAGTGACGGCATGTAGCCGTCACTCGAGGCACGCCCGAACGAGCATCCTCGCCGCCCCTCGCGGGCGGCCGGCGCCGGCGGGGCGGGGAACCAGAGCCCTCCCCCCCCGCCGGCGCCGCATGCCCCGATGTCTCCCTCCGGAGGCGCGGGGCAGCGGAGCGCTCGGGAGTCGAGGAGGGCCCCTCGACCGGGTGGTCGCAGCCGACGTGCCGGACGCCGCACCCTGGGGAGGGGGCATCCGGCACGTCCCCCTCGTGTCCGCGCCGTCCGGTCCGCCGGACCCCCCGGAGGCGCATGACGGGCGGCGTCTGCGGGCGCTAGCGGTTCTGCTCGACGGTGCTCGGCGCGGTCCGGTGCGTCTCCGGCGCCTCCGTGCGGACGGGCTCCGCCTCCCCGCTCGCCGCGGCCTCCCGCAGGTACTGCGCCGACATGACGCGGTAGGAGCGGGTGAGCATCGCCGCGCCGGCCGCGATGATCATGACGACTCCGCCGACCAGGAACACCAGCGCGATCCCCCGGCCGATGCCGTCGCCGAGCAGCCCGCCGAACGCCGAGCGCCCGGCCGGCGACTCCATGTACGGGATGAGCGCGAACTCGGCGATCGGGGCGATGAGGAACGACGTGATCGGAGCGGCGGCCGACTCGAACGCCGCCGCGAAGCCGAAGACGCGCCCCTGGGTCTCGAAGGGGACGACCTTCTGGATCACCGTCTGCTCGGCGGCCTCGACCGCCGGGATCAGGGTCATGTAGATCCAGATGCCGCCGGCGTAGAGCCACCACCAGTCGCGGAGGGTGAAGACCGCGCCGATCAGGCCCATCGCCATCACGAGCAGCAGCATCGTCCGGATCGGGTTCCTCCCGAGACCGAACCTCGCGACGAGCAGACCGCCGATGACGAAACCGGTCGCCGTCACTCCGAGCACCACGCCCCACAGCTCGACCGGGAACAGCTCGAGGCCGTACGGGTCCATCAGCGCCATGTAGACGCCGCCGATCAGGTTGTTGAACGTCGAGAAGACGATGAGCGCGAACAGCCCGGTCGCCGCCCGCACCGCGGTGATGCTGCCGCGGAGATCGATCAGCGGCGCCCTCTCCCCCGTCGGCGCGGGCCGGTCCTCCGGGATGCGCAGGAAGAGGAGGTGCAGGAGCGCGGCGGTGGAGAGGCCGATCGCGATCACCAGCGTCCACCCCATGCCGAGCAGGCCGATGGCGAGCCCGCTGAAGACGCTCGTCACCACGAAGGCGAGGCCCTGGACCGTGCCGACGAGGCCGTTCGCGCGGGCGTGCCCCTCCACCGGGACCAGCAGGGTCACCGTCGTGGACAGGGCGATGTTGCGCATGTTCTCGATGACGGCGCCGAAGAGGATCGTGCCCGAGAACACCCAGAACCACGGGGCGCGGAAGTCCAGGAGCGCCGCCTCGGGCAGCGCGAGGAAGAGACCGCCTGCGACGCCGAAGGACACCAGCGTGACCGCGCCGGCGAACACCATGACGCGGAACTTGCGGTGCCGGTCCACGATCGTGCCGAAGGCCATCGCGAAGACCGCGACGAGCAGCATGTAGGCGCCGCCGATGATCCCGGTCGCCAGGACGGAGCGCGTCTCGAGGTACACCCAGAACGTGAGCGCGAACCAGAGGAAGCTCGTCGTCACGTTCGCGACGGCGGTGTTGAGGAGGATCTGGTGGAAGTCGCGGAGCCTCGTCGAGGTGTCGGCGTCGGCTCCGGGCACGGGGGCGGTCGAGGACACGGCTTCCCTCCGCTCGCGACGGCGCCGTCGGTCCCGCGGCGGGAGTCGAGGGTCGTCGCAGCCACTGTAGGACCGCGCCGTCGGCGAGTCGAGAGGGGCCGGGCGTCCGGCGGGGATGCGCTGCCGCCTCCCGCGCGGACGCGGGCGCCGGCCTCCGGGCTGCATCGTCCGCTCCTCCTCGACGGATGCTCCGCGGCTTCACCGTGGACCGGCGCGGCGCCGGCGGGTCAGCGGTGACGATCAGGACGGCGAGCGCCGCGCACAGCACGACGCCGGCCCCTCGGAAGGGAGCCGGCGTCGTGCCCTCGCGGTTCCTGCTACTCGAGCAGCTTGCCCGCGGTGGCGACCTCGCCGCTGATCAGCGCCTGGATCTCCTCCGGCACCGCGGGGATCTCCTCGCGGGTGATCCCCGTGGAGGGCGACCAGACGAGGTTCACCTGGAGGGCCGGGTCGATGTCCGGGTAGTCGCTGCGGTTGTGGCAGCCGCGGCTCTCCCGGCGCTCGAGGGCGGCCTCGAGGGTGGCCCGCGCGGCCATCGCGGCCGACTTGAGGTCGAAGGCGTGGGCGAGGTCCTGGAAGCCGGCGATGTCCGGGTGCACGCCGATGTCGGCGATGCGCGCCTCGATCGCGTCCAGCTCGGCGAGCCCGGCGAGCAGGCCCTCCTCGTCGCGGACGACTCCGGCGTGCTCGGTCATCGTGTTGCGGATCGCGCGCTGCAGGGCGCGGACGTTCTCGGTGCCGTCGGCCGCGAGCAGGCCGGCGATCTCGTCGCGGGCGACCTGGACGGACGCGGCCGAGCGCGTCTGGGCGGTCAGTGAGGCGGAGTACTCCGCCGCCGCCTGCCCGACGATGCGGCCGAACACCAGCAGCTCGATCAGCGAGTTGCCGCCGAGGCGGTTCGCGCCGTGCAGTCCACTGGAGGCCTCTCCGATCGCGTAGAGCCCGGGGACGTCGGTGCTGTGGTCGTCCGAGCGCACCCAGACCCCGCCCATCGAGTAGTGCGCCGTGGGCGCGATCTCGATCGGGTCCTTCGTGATGTCGAGCATCTGCAGCTCGAGCATCGTCTGGTACACCCGCGGCAGCCGGGTCATGATCGTCTCGCGCGGCAGGTGCGAGACGTCGAGCCAGACCCCGCCGTTCGGCGTGCCGCGACCCTCCTTGATCTCGGTGTAGCAGGCGAGGGCGACGCGGTCGCGGGTCGAGAGCTCGAGGCGCTCGGCGTCGTACTTGCCCATGAAGCGCTCGCCGAGGCCGTTGCGGAGGATGCCGCCCTCGCCGCGCGCGGCCTCGGAGATCAGCGTGCCCGCCGCGTTCTCGGGCTCGATGATGCCCGACGGGTGGAACTGGACGAGCTCGGGGTCGCGCAGGCGGCCGCCGGCCTCGACGGCCAGGCGGAACGAGTCGCCCGTGTTCTCGTCCCGGCGGGAGGAGGTGCGGCGCCAGATGCGGTTGTGGCCGCCCGCGGCGAGGATCACCGCATCCGCATGGATCAGGTAGCGGGTGCCGTCGACGAGGTCGAAGCCGTAGGCGCCGAACACTGCTCCGTCCTCGTTGACGAGGATGCGGGTGACGTACACGGTGTCCAGGATCGGGATCTCGAGCTGGGCGGCCCGGTTGACGAGCGTGCGCTGGATCTCGAGGCCGGTGTAGTCGCCCGCGAAGGCGGTCCGGCGGTAGGTGTGCGCGCCGAAGAAGCGCTGCGAGATGCGGCCGTCGTCCTCGCGGGCGAACGGCATGCCGTAGCGCTCGAGGTCCTGGATGCCGCGGGCGGCGTTGGAGGTGACGATCTCGACCGTGTGCGGGTTGGCGAGCTGGTAGGACTCGGTGATGGTGTCGGCCGCGTGCTGCTGCCAGCTGTCGTCGGGGTCCATCGTGGCGAGGGCGGCGTTGATGCCGCCGGCGGCGAGGGAGGTGTGCGCGTCCGACTTCGAGCGCTTGCCGAGCGCGAGGACGTCGACGCCCGCCTCGGCGAGCTCGATCGCGGCGCGCAGGCCCGATCCGCCGGTGCCGATGACGAGGACGGAGGTGGAGATCCGGCGCTCCGGTGCGGTGGTCTCTGAAGTGGTCATGCCTCCACGCTAGGCACGGCGCTTCGATTACTCCAATGCATAATGCTGGGCACGGACATGCGCGTAGGGTATGCACGTGGATCTCGAGCAGCTCACCGGTTTCGTCGAGGTCGCCCGCCTCGGCAGCTTCACCCGCGCCGCCGAGGAGCTGCACCTCGCGCAGCCCTCCCTGAGCCGCCGGATCGCCGCGCTGGAGCAGGACCTCGGCTCCGAGCTCTTCCACCGGGCGCGCTCCGGCAGCACCCTCACACCGGCCGGCGAGCTGCTGCTGCCGCTCGCCCGGCGCATGCTCGCCGACGCCGGATCGGTGCGCCGCGAGCTGGCCGAGCTGGCCGGGCTCGAGCGCGGCCGGGTGCGGTTCGGCGCGACGCCGACGCTCTGCATCAGCCTCGTCGCGGAGGTGCTGCACGCCTTCCACTCCGTGCATCCCGCCGTGGAGCTGCACCTCGCCGAGGACGGGTCGCGGAGCCTCTTCGACCGGCTGGCCCGGGGCGAGCTCGACCTGGCGCTGGTGACGACCTCGACCGCGGCCGCTCCCGGCGCCTTCACGGTGACCCCGCTGCTCGTCGAGGAGCTCGTCGTGGTCTCCTCCGCCGCAGAGCCTCCCCTCGCCGCGACCGGCGCGCTCGACCTGGCCGCGGTCGCCCGCCTCCCGCAGATCGTCTTCAACTCCAGCTACGACCTGCGCCGCACGACCGACGCCGCGTTCGCCGCCGCGGGCCTGGAGCCGGACGTGGTGCTGGAGGGCGCCGAGATGGACGCGGTGCTGCGCTTCGCCGAGCGGGGCCTGGGCGTCGCGGTCGTCCCGGCGATGGTGCTGCAGGGGCGCCCGGGGCTGCGCTCGATCCGCATCGAGGAGCCGACGCTCGAGAAGCCCACGCTGACCCGGACGATCAGCCTCGCGCGCCCGGCGGACCTCGCGCCGACCGCCGCGGCGCGGGTCATGCAGCGCACCATCGCGGCGACCGCCCGCGCCTTCGCCGCCCAGGCCGGCGGAACGATGCGCCTGGCCGACGCCCGCTGACCGAGCTGGAGTCTCGAGGCGCCGCTGCTCGACCAGCAGTACGGCGAACATGCTGATCGAGCAGCCCCGGAGGCGTATCGAGATCTCCCCCGCACGCGCAGGAGCGCCCCCGGCCCCGCAGGGCCGGGGGCGCTCCCCGGTGGTTCAGCCGTGCGCTACGAGCACGGGCGCGCCGCGTACGGAGCGCTCACCTCCGTCTCGACGGGGGCGCCGTTCATCGTGGCCGTGGCCTCGACGGTCACCGCACCGGCGGGCAGGTTCGCCTGACGGGTGGTGAAGGCGTGCGACACGGTCTTGCCGGGCGCCACCGAGGTGAACGACTTCGTGCCGGACGTCGACGTGAAGGTCACGCCGACGGGGACGTCGGAGCCGTTGCTCGCCTGGACGGTGACGATCGCCTTGCCCGCGATGCAGCGGGTCGCCGCGCTCGCCGTGATGTCGAGTGCCGGAGCCGCCTCGCCCTCGGTGAAGGCGAAGGTGTCGAGCTCGAACAGGTCGCCGGAGGGTCCGGAGTAGCTGAAGAACACGTCGTGCACTCCGGTCGCTCCGGTCAGCGCTGCGCTGACGTCGGTCCACTCACCGGTCGTCCCGTTCACCGCGACGGTGCCCGCGACGGGCCCGGTCTCGGAGTCGAGGCGGACGGTGACGGTGCCGCCGGCCTGCAGCGCCTTGGCCTTCGCGGTGAACGTCGCGGCTCCGGTGTCCCCGAAGTCGACGGCCGACAGCGCGGTCCAGTCGCCGTTGTCGAGGTCCTTCAGCACGAGGTTCTGGGTCGCGCCCGCGGCGGGGGTGCCGAGCGGCGCCGTCGCGATGCCCTTGCTCCAGCCGATGGTCTCGGCCGGGAAGGTGCGGTACGGATCGAAGTCCTTCACCTGGTCGACGCCCTTGTAGTCGCCGACCACCTGCTGCACCGTGCCGTCGGCGTTGAACTGCAGCTCCTGGATGTGCGGGCTGCGGTACCCCTGGGTGGTGTCGCCGTTGATCCGCTTGTTGAGCGTCGGCGCGTGGTAGGTGAAGTAGTACTTGCCGCCCAGCTCGAAGACCGACTGGTGGTTGTTGCCGCCGGTGCCGGCTCCGAAGAAGCGGCTCTGGTTCGGGAACATCACGCCGGCGTAGTTCTCCTTGGGCCAGGACATCGGGTCGTCCGAGATCATGTAGCCGATCTCGCCGCCGCCCGGGTAGCCGGGCTCGCGGGTCTGGTTGCCGCCGAAGTCGTTGCCGCCGAAGTGGGACGAGTACGAGAGGTAGTACTTGTCCTGGCGCTTGAACACCTGGGCCGCCTCGAACGCGACGGGCGCGTCCACGACGGCGGAAGTGCCCTGGGTCGAGATCATGTCGTCGCCGAGCTCGATCACGCGGATGTTCTTCGGGTTGTTGAAGCGCTCGGCCGCGGGGAGCGCGGTCGAGGCGGGTCCGCCTCCGAAGAACAGGTAGCCCTGGCCGTCGTCGTCGACGAGCGGTGCCGGGTCGAACTTCCACGCGACCGCCTCTGCGCCCGGGGTGGACGCGTTGATGAGCGTGGAGGTCCGCTGGCTGGTCCACGGGCCCACCGGCGAGTCGCCGGTGATCACGTTGCTGGAGCCGCCGCCGTTGGCGTAGTAGAGGAAGTACTTGTCGACGCCGTTCACGGTCTTCTTCGCCATGCCGGGAGCCCACGAGTTGCCGGTGTAGGGCGCGACTCCGGTGGAGCCGGCGACCTGGATCTCGCCGTGGTCGGTCCAGTTGACGAGGTCGTCCGAGGAGATCACGGTGATCTGGTTGATCTTGCCGTAGTCGATGCCCGCCGAGACGCCCGTGGCGGGGTTCGGAGCGTAGCCCTGGGTGTCGTTCGTCATGTACATGTACACGCGGCCGTTCTCGACGAAGCCGAAGCCGTCGGCGCCGAACTTCCAGCCCATGAGCGGGTTGTGGTCGCCCGGGATCTTGCCCACGACCTCGATGGTGCGCGAGGCGGGCGCGGGCGGCGCCGCTCCGACCAGCGAGACGTCGTCGAGCTTGTAGTCCATGAGGTGCGTCTCGGGCGCGGCCGAGGGAGTCGCGGTCCACGGCGTCTCGAAGAAGAGGCGCGCGGTGGCGACGCTCTGCCCGGCGGGGATGGTGAACGATCCGTTGATCGTCGCCCACTGCCCCTTCGTGGCGGTGACGCTCGCGAGGTTCGTGTAGGTGCCTCCGCCGTAGTGCATGGTGGCGAAGAACTGCTTGGTCGCGGGGCTCGCGGCGTTCTCGTACTTGATCTGCGCCTTGACCTGGTAGGTCTGGCCGGCGACGACCTTGCCGCTGAGGTCCTGCATGGCGCCCGCGCCGGTGGTCGTGCGGCCGGTGACGAGCGCTGCGGCGGTGCCGGTGCGCGCGTCCGTGGTCGTCGCGATGGTGCCGGCGTCGGCGGCGTTGCCGTTGTTGACGAACCAGCTGCTGATGCCGCTCTCGAAGCCGCCGTTGACGATGAGCTCCGCCTCAGCGGCGGACGAGGTCTGGGCGGCGAAGGGGGCCACCAGGAGCGCGGTCAGCGCGGCCGTGGCCAGCAGCCTCAGCCGCAACCGCCCCTTCGGAGCGGCTTCTCGTTGTGGTGATCTCACGGATCCTCCTTGATCGTGTCGTGCAGGAGATCGTCGGCGACGGGTGCCGCTGACGCGTTCGGGGGCGGGGGCGGCCGCGCGGGCCGCCCCCGGAGTGCTCAGCCGCAGGACGCGGCCGGGTGGGGCGCTCTCACCGTGGTCGTCACCGGCTCGCCGTCGAGGGTGGCGGTCGCGGTCACGACCACCTCGGCGGCGGGGACCGAGGCCGCCCGCGTGGTGAAGGCGTGGCTCGTCGTGGCGCCGGGTGCGAGCGCGGCGACCGTCTTCGTGCCGGAGGCGCTCTCCATCCGGAGGGCGACGGGCACGTCGTCGGCGTTGGTCGCCCGCACGGTCACGACGACCTTCCCCGCGATGCAGCGGGTCGCGGCGGCGGCGGTCACATCGAGCGACGCCTCCTTCAGCGTCCCGAGGCGGGCCAGCTGGTAGCTGAGCGCGCGCTCCGGGGCGTCGATCTGGTTCTGCGATCCCGCGGTGCCGACCGCCTGCGCCTTCGCGAGGACCGACTGGAGGTCGGACCAGGCGTCGGCCGGGTAGTCGTCGGAGCGGAGCGTCGCCGCGTGAGCGACGGCCGCGTCGAGCTGCGAGCGGTCGAGCGCCTTCCCCTCCGAGGAGAGGGTGTCGCTCAGGAGGAACTCGTCGACGTCGACGTGGCCGCCGGCGGTCTTCGTCGCGTAGCTGAACAGCCCGAGGCGGTGGCCCATGAAGTGCGTGAGCTGACCGTCGAGGGTCTGCGGGCCGACGCGGCTGCCGAGCTTCGTCCAGCTCGTCCCGTCGAGGCTGTACGAGAAGGTCGTCCAGAGCTGTCCGGCCGGGGCCGAGAGCTCGAGGTCGGCCTTCAGGCGCACCTGCGAGGCGTCGCCGAGGGCGGCGGCGGTGCCGGGGAGGAAGGACTCCACGGCCGCCTGGTCGAACGTGGTCGCGAACGGCTGACTGCGGTTCACGACGCCGACGGTGGTGACGCCGTCCACGCGCTTGACCGCGACGTAGGAGAAGCCGCGGTTGTAGGCCGCGAGCCCGGCGACGTCGCCGTCCTTCATCCCGGAGACGTCGAACGCCGCCTCCGCCGACTGCTTCGGAGCCACGATGCGCTGGGAGAGCGTGTTGCGCGCCTCCTCCAGGTACGTCATCTCGGGCGAGCCCGAGAGACGCGTGTGCGCGGCCGTTCCGCTGAGCACCTTCCCGTTGGTGAGGCGGAGCCAGCCCTCGCGCTCGGTCAGCGACCAGTAGCGGTTGTCGGGGGCGTGGTTCCACTGCCAGGGGAGGGCGAGGGTCGAGCCGTTCGGCTCGATCTCGGCGGCCGTCGGGCGCTCGAGGGTGGGAGCGGCGCCGACGAGCGAGACGTCGTCGAGCAGGTACTCGGTGCTCGAGGACGCCGGCTGCGGATTGCCCCACGGCGTCTCGACGGCGAACTTCACGCTGCCGACGTTCGCGGTCTCGGGCACCGTGTAGGTCCCCGTGATCGTCGTCCACTGCCCCTGCGTGACGGCGGCGGAGGCCATCGTCACGGGTCCCGCGCCGAAGTCGGCGCAGAGGTTGAAGCGGACCGACGCGGGGCCGGTCGTGTACTTCACCTTCGCGGACACGGTGTAGGTCACGCCGCGCTGCAGCTTGTTCGCGAGCACCTGGCTCGGGCCTGAGCCGTTGAGCGTGCGGGTGCCCACGCGGAGCGCGGCGGTGCCGGACGCCGGGTCGGTCGTGTCGGCCGACAGCGTCGCGCCGAACTGGCCTGCCCACGGCGCCGTCCCCGACTCCGCTCCCGGGTTCTGGAGCAGCTGCACGCCGAGCAGCGACGCGTCGTAGGCGGGCGCGGGCGGGATCGTCCACGACTCGTCCTGGTAGGCCTTCACCGGGGCGTCGTTGTCGAAGTCGTCCGAGACGACGATGCTCTTCTGCCGCTCGAACAGCTCCTCCTCGGGGCTGAGGCGGATCGGCTTCGGGAAGCTCCCGCCCACCGGCACCGAGCCGTTCGTCCCGAACGTCGGCCAGCCGTCCTTCCACGTCGCCGGGATGAGCCCGGGGATGCGGCCGGTCGGGAAGCTGTCGCGGAAGAACATGCCGTGCCAGGCGGTCGAGCCGTCCTCCTTCGCGATCGGCACGAGGCTCCCCTGGGCGAACCCGCTGGAGTTCAGCACGCCCTTGCCCTCGTAGGGGTTGCTGCCGTCGGCGGTCGCGTAGCGGCCCAGCAGCTCGGACGAGCGGAACAGCGACACCTGGCGGCCCTGGCCCGAGGGCCACGTGATGATGACGATGTAGTACTGCCCGTCGATGTACTGCACCTGCGCGCCCTCGAACAGGCCGCCGAGGTAGCCGGCTCCCGGGTAGTCCGAGGTGCGGAGGATGTTCGGGTACTCGGCGACGACGGTCGTCAGGTCCTCGCTCAGCTTCACGGCGCTGGTGGATCCGGAGCCGTAGAAGATGTACGGCGTGCCGCCGTCCGCGTTGTCGAAGAAGAGCGACGGGTCGTGGAAGGCGCGGCCGAGGGCCGTGCGGGTCCAGGCTCCGTCCTCGATGTCGTCGGTCGAGTAGAGGTAGGAGCCGCCGAGGTTGTTGGTGTTGAAGACCGCGTAGTAGCGGCCGTCGTGGTACCGGAGCGACGAGGCCCACTGGCCGTTGCCGTAGGAGTTCTGCCCGTTCCGGAGCGAGAAGCGGTCGCCGATCTCGAGCCGGTCGAAGACGTAGTTGACGATCTCCCAGTTGACGAGGTCGTAGGACTTCATGATCGGGGCGCCCGGGCTGAGGTGCATCGTGGTGCTGATCATGTAGTAGATGTCGCGGCCCTCGTCGTTCTCGGACGCGGGCACGCGCTCGACGCTGACGTCGGGCACGTCGGCGTTCAGCAGCGGCACGGAGTAGGTGCCGTCGCCGCGGTCCGTCGACGTGTAGGAGGCCTTCGGCGACCAGGCGCCGGCCGCGGTCGCCGGAGCCGCGCCGGAGGCGAGCAGGCCCGCCGCGAGGAGGGCGCCGATCGCCGTGGAGGCGACTGCGCGCATCGGGGTCATTCGAACAGCGACAGCGTCAGGACGGAGGAGTAGTCGCCGGGGGCGACGTCGGCCTCGGTCTTCAGGGTGAGGCCCGCGGACACGGTCCAGGACCCGTCCGTCGCGGTCTCCTGCGAGTCGAGCGACAGCGCGAGCAGCTCCTGGTCGAACAGGCCCACGGCGTCGGCACCCTCGTCGAGGATCGTGTCGACCGGGTCGCCCTCGGACACGAGGCCCGACTCGCCGCCGTCCACGAGGACCGGCGTCCAGCCGAGGTGGTCGGAGGAGATGTCCTCCTGGTCCGCGTCGCCGGTGAAGGCGCTCGCCGAGCCGAGGACGTACCAGCCGGCTCCGGCCGGGATCTCGTCGACGGTCCGGGTGTCCGTCACGGTCACGTCGGGCAGCTGCCCCGTGAAGGCGCGCACGGTCGGGGTGGAGCCCTCCTCGGCGAGCGTGGCGGAGGTGCCGTCGATCGACATCGAGAGGGCGCCGGGCTGCTCCAGCTCCTCGATGCTGACGTTCACGTCGACGTCGTCGGAGCCGTACTCGGTGTCGGCGGCCGCGGCCGCGGCCGCGACGCCGGACAGGAGCAGGCAGCCGGCGAGAGCTGCGCCCGAGCGGACGAGCCAGAGGGGTCGGGGGGTGCGTCGCGTGGACATGGTGTTCCTCACTCGATCGGCATCGTCGCCGATCAGGTCGAGCGCCGGACGGCGCGGAGTGGTGGCGCGGCCCGAGGCCGCGAGAGGACGGAGCGCGGCGCAGCCCGAGGGGCGTTCGGCCGCGCCTGGAGCGCAGGACGCGCGGAGAGCGGCGGACGGCTCGTGCGCGGCGGCTTCCACAGCGTGGCCACGCGAGCTCCAGCTCTCGACCCCCTCAGCACTGAGGGGAGAAAGGCTGCCCGACACTCGTCTCTCTCGACTGCTGAGCTTTCCCTCAGCTAGTCTTGCGGGCAATGTTACCGGGAACATTCCCGATTGCAAGGACGTGTTCTCAACCGTCCGGAGCAGCGCAGCGAGGCGATCACCGCGTTCCGCCGCGGCCGGGCGGGGACGGCGGGAGGGGACGAGGATGTCCGCAGGGGCGGCGACGGCGGAGGCCGAGCAGGAGGTCGTGACGACGGAGTGCGCGGAGCGCTCGGGCGTCATCGGCGTGCTCCTGGGCGACTTCGAGCCGTTCGGCACGGAGGTGCTGCAGGGAGTGGCGACGGCGCTCCGGGGGACCCGGTTCGACCTCCTCGCCGGCAGCGGGGCGAGCCGCCGGGGCCGGGCGGGCTGGGAGCAGGAGTCCCTGCGGCGCCTCACCGAGGCGCACGTAGCGGGAGCGATCCTGGTGACTCCCTCCGGCGTGATCCCCTCGTCGGACCTGCCGCTCGTCGTCGTGGATCCGCTGACCGCGCAGACCGAGCTGCATTCGGTGGCGACCGACGACTTCGGCGGAGCGCAGCTGGCGACGAGCCACCTGATCGGGCTCGGCCATCGCCGCATCGGCTTCGTCGCGGGCCGCCCCGACCTGGAGTCGTCGCACCGGCGCGGCGCCGGCTACCAGCGGGCGCTCGCGGACGCCGGCCTCCCCTACGACCCCGCGCTCGTGCGGGTCGGCTACTACCGGCACGACCCCTCCCTCGCCGCCGCCCACGAGCTGCTGCTGCTGCCCGACCGCCCGACGGCGGTCCTCGCCGCGAACGACGCCTCCGCCATCGCCGTGATCGAGGCGGCCCGGGCGCTGGGCCTCTCGGTGCCGGGGCAGCTGTCGGTCGTGGGCTACGACGACGTGCCCGACGCCTCCCGGGTGGTCCCCGCGCTCACGACGGTGAGGCAGCCGCTGCACCGCGTGGGGCGCGCGGCCGCCCGGGCGCTCCTGACGCTGATCGACGGCGGGAGCGTGGCCGAGCAGCACGTGCGGCTGCGCAACAAGCTCGTGCTCCGCGGGTCGACGGCGCCTCCCGCCGAGGGCCCGCCGTCCGGCTGACTCCTCCCCCTCCCCCAGCCGGCGGGAATACGCTCGGCGCATGAACCAGCAGCGCACTCCGGTCACGGTCACGGTCACGGGAGCGGGAGGCGCCATCGGCTACGCGCTCCTTTTCCGCATCGCCTCGGGTCAGCTCCTCGGGCCGGACGTCCCCGTCCGCCTGAACCTGCTCGAGATCCCCTCCGGCCTCCGCGCGGCCGCGGGCACGGCGCTCGAGCTGCAGGACGGCGCCTTCCCCCTCCTCCGCGGGATCGAGGCGACGGACGACCCGGCCGCGGCGTTCGACGGCGCGAGCGTCGCCCTCCTCGTGGGCGCCCGGCCGCGCAGCGCGGGCATGGAGCGCGCCGACCTGCTCGCCGCGAACGCGGGCATCTTCGGGCCCCAGGGCGCCGCGTTGAACGCGCACGCCGCCTCCGACATCCGCGTGCTGGTCGTCGGCAACCCGGCCAACACCAACGCCTGGATCGCGCGGCGCAGCGCCCCGGACATCCCCGCCGGCCGCTTCACCGCGATGACGCGCCTCGACCACAACCGGGCGGTCGCGCAGCTCGCCGCGAAGCTCGACGCCCCCGTCGACGCGATCGAGGGCGTCGCGATCTGGGGCAACCACTCCGCCTCGCAGTACCCCGACGCGACGCACGCCACCGTCGGCGGACGGCCGGTGCCCGAGCTGGTCGACGCGGAGTGGCTGCACACGGAGTTCGAGCCGCGGGTCGCCAAGCGCGGCGCCGAGATCATCGAGGTCCGCGGAGCCTCCTCGGCCGCGTCCGCCGCCTCCGCCGCGATCGATCACGTGCGCGACTGGGTCGACGGCACGTCGTGGACCTCGGCCGCCGTCGAGTCGGACGGCTCCTACGGGGTGGAGGAGGGGCTGATCTCCTCGTTCCCGGTCCGCTCCGTCGACGGCGAGTGGCGGATCATCGAGGGGCTCGAGATCGACGCGCACTCCCGCGCGCGGATCGACGAGTCCGTGCTCGAGCTGCGCGCCGAGCGCGACCAGGCGCTGGCGTTCCTCGCGTCCTGACGCGCCCCTCCCCGTCCTGTCGCCACGGGATGCCACTCCGGTGCGCCTCGCGCGACGTGTCGCGTACCGGAGCGGCATCTCGAGGAGGGGCTCAGCGGCGCTTCTCCGGAGTGGGGAGGGTGCCGGAGGCGCGGGCGGCCTCGTACCAGGCGTGCGCCTCCTCCTGGCGCTCCGCCTCGGCGCCGGTCGCGATCGCCGCGCGCACGTGCTCGGGCCCGTAGCCGAACGACGCGACCAGGTCGGCGGCGTGCGGGCGGATGCGGGCGAGCAGCCGGTCGATGTAGGACGTCACCGCGACCGCTCGCTGCGACGACAGGCGCCCGTGGATGAGGTACCAGTCGAGGTGCTTCTCGATCAGGCCCAGGCCGAACAGGTCGCGGAGCCAGGTGAGGACGGTGCGCGTGCCCGCGTCCTCGACGCCGGCGAGCGCCTCCGTGAACGCCTCCCACTGCAGCAGCTCGGCGTGCGCGCGCGCCGCCTCGATGAGCTCGCTCTGGTGCGCGTTGAACAGGCGGGCCGCCTCGTCGGAGGGCAGCTTCGACGCCGGGCGCAGCCGTGAGGCGATCCCCGCGACCATGCTCTCGACGCGGCCGGTGAGCAGCTCGCGCTGGTCCTCCCGCAGCTGGCCGACCGAGCGGGCCGTCGATCCGCGATCGGCGACGACCTGGGCCAGACGGCGCAGACCCGAGTTGTCGACGGTCGCCCCCGCGACCTGCGAGGCGGCGTACCGCGCGAGCTCCGCGGGCTGGGCGCCCTTGAAGCGGCGTCCGACGTCGGTCAGCAGGCGCTTGGCGACCAGCTGGAGGAGCACGGTGTTGTCGCCCTCGAAGGTCGCGTACACGTCGAGGTCGGCGCGCAGCTGCGTGAGCCGGTTCTCCGCGAGGAAGCCCGCGCCTCCGCAGGCCTCGCGCGCCTCCTGCAGCGTGTCGAGAGCGTGCCAGGTCGAGAGCGCCTTCAGCCCCGCGGCGAGGGTCTCGAGGTCCTGCCGCGACTGCTCGGTGTCGTTCGCGCCGGAGAAGACCTCGTCGAACGCCGTCAGCAGCTTCTCGTGCGCGAAGGCGGCGGCGTAGGTGGTGGCCAGGCGCGGCAGGAGGCGGCGCTGGTGCCGCTGGTAGTCGAGCAGCACCTCCTCCCGCTCGCCGCCGCCGGTGAACTGGCGGCGCTGGTCGCCGTAGGTGACGGCGACCGTCAGCGCGATCTTCGCCGCGGCGACCGAGGCTCCGTCGAGCGAGACGCGGCCCTGCACCAGCGTGCCGAGCATGGTGAAGAAGCGGCGGCCCGGGCTCGCGATCGGCGAGGAGTAGGTGCCGTCGGCGGCGACGTCGCCGTAGCGGTTCAGCAGGTTCTCGCGCGGGACGCGGACCCCGTCGAAGTGGAGGCGGCCGTTGTCGATCCCGTTCAGACCGCCCTTGAGGCCGTCGTCCTCCCCGCCGACGCCGGGCAGGAACGCGCCCTGCTCGTCGCGGATCGGGACGAAGAAGGCGTGGACGCCGTGGTTCACCCCTAGGGTGACCAGCTGCGCGAAGACGACCGCCGCACGCCCGTCCACCGCCGCGTTGCCGAGGTAGTCCTTCCAGGCCGCGCGGAACGGCGTCCGCAGCACGAACTCGCCGTCCTCGTAGGTGGCGGTCGTGGCGATCGACGCGACGTCGGAGCCGTGCCCGGTCTCGGTCATCGCGAAGGCGCCCGGGATCTCGAGGCTCATGATCCCCGGCAGCCACTTCTCGTGGTGCGGGCGGGTGCCCAGGTGCAGGACCGCGGCGCCGAAGAGTCCCCACTGCACGCCGGACTTGATCTGCAGCGAGGGGTCGGCGGTGACCAGCTCCTCGAAGCCGGCGATGTTGCCGCCGTGGTCGGCCTCGCCGCCGAGGTCGACCGGGAAGGCGCGGTGCACGCCGCCCTCGGCCGCGAGCACGCGCATCTGCTCCGAGACGCGGAGGCGGTGCTCCTTCATCGGGAGGCCGTCGGTGCGGTGCAGCTCGGGGCGGGCGGTCAGGGCGCGGCTGGCGAGGCGCTGCTCGCGCCAGGCGCCGAGCAGGGTCTCGCCGAGGGCGGCGACGTCGACGGCGGGGGCGCCGTCCTCGTCCAGGCGCGCGTCGACCTCGGAGCCGAGGGAGTCCACCGGCGGCGTGGGCGCGATGGAGCCCGAGCGGGAGCGCCGGGCCCGCGTGCGTCCGGTGGCCGCCCGGTCGGCGGCGTCGGCGGCGGAGCGGGGGTGGGGAGCGGTGCTGACCATGGTGTTCGTGTCCCTTCGACCGTCTGCGGTTCGGGCCGCTCCCGGTGCGTCGTGTGCCGACGGGCGCGGCAGCGGAGGCGGTCCTCGCACGGTAGGTCGCGCGGCGGCGCGGCGGAAACGTTCCGTCGCCCGGGCACAAACAGCGCCGGGCGGAGGCGGAAGCGCGTTGTCGGAACCGACCAGGCGGGGGCGGGGCGCCTCGTCTGTGCGCTGGGGCTGTCCCTGCCGACGGGAGCGGAGGAGGGGGCGGCTCGTCCGTGTGCTGAACGGACTGTCCCTGCGGATCCCAGCAGAGGAGCGACGCCGCACCGAAGGCCGCCTCGCTAGTCTCTCGGCATGAGCGAGCCGCCGCTGCCTCCCCCTCCGCCCGCCCGACAGCCGGCGGCCGGGCCGCCCGTGGTCGGCTCGCCCGCGTCTCTCGGGACTCCGGGTGCGCCGCCCTCGGACGTCGCGGCAGGGCCTCCCGCCGCGCCGGAATACCGGGTGCCGGAAACCAGGACTCCGGGATCCGGGGTGCCGCATCGGCGTCCGGTCCGCGTCTGGGACCTGGTGCTGACGATCGTGCTGATCCTCGTGGCCTCCGCGGTGACGCTGCTGCTGTCGTTCTTCGGGCTGTTCTTCGCGATGGCCAGCGACTCGTGCGGCGGATCGAACGCCTGCGACATCGGGCTGATCGAGGGCGGGATGGTCCTCGCCGCAGGAGGAGTGTGGGTGCCGTTCCTCGCGGCGCTGGTCGTCTCGATCGTGCTGCTGGTGCGGCGGCGCATCGCGTTCTGGGTGCCGGTGGCGGGTCTCGCGGTGTCGTTCTGCTGCACGCTGCTCGGCGGGTGGATGGCGTCGACGGGCGCGGGCGGCTGAGGGCGCTCGCCGGCGCCTCGGACCGAGGACGCTCGCGTCGGTGCCGAGGTGGGCACGATCGTCGACGCGGAGCCCGGAACACGATCGCCCGCGCCGGCGCCCGCCTCCGTCGCGGGCGGTTAATCGCGCGCCTCAGCGACGGATCAGTAGCTGTCCCAGCCGGGCTCCCAGTCGGGCTCGTCCGGCGGCACCCAGTCGTCCTCCGGCGGCTGCGCGGCGGACACCGGCGGACCGGACGACTCGCGGCCGAACGAGGGCTTCGCCCCTTGCGAGCGGGACGCCCCGCCACGGGCGGCCGGCGCGCGGCGGGGAGCGGGAGCCTCCTCACCCGGTTCCGGGACGGCGATCTCGGGGCTCTCCCCCGCGACGACGGCCAGCACTGCCTCCCCGTAGGTGAGCAGCTTCTTCTGGCCGACGCCGCCGATGATGCTGAGCGCGTCCATCGTCGCCGGCTCGGCGGTCGCGATCTCGCGGAGGGTCGCGTCGTTGAAGACGATGTAGGCCGGGACCGCCTGCGCGCGGGCCTGCGCGGCGCGCCACTCCCGGAGCCGCTCGAACAGCGGCTGAGCCTCGCCCGACAGCTCGGCGACGGTGGACCGCCCGGAGCGGGAGGATCCGCTGGAGCGGGCCGGCTTCTCCGGCTCCTGCCGCAGCTCGACCTTCCGCTCGCCGCTGAGGACGGAGCCGGACGCGGGCGTGAGCACGAGCGTGCCGAAGCCGTCGTCGTTCACGCCGAGAAGGCCCTGCGCGAGGAGCTGGCGGGCGACTCCGCGCCACTGGGTGTCGCTGAGCTCGGCGCCGATGCCCCAGGTGGCCAGGCCGTCGTGCTGGTGCTGAGTGGTGCGCGGCGTGGTCTTGCCGCGGAGGACGTCGATGATGTGTCCGGCGCCGAACTGCTGGTTGCGCTCCCGCTTGAGGCGGACGACCGTCGACAGGAACTTCTGCGCCGCGACGGTGCCGTCCCAGGAGGCGGGCGGCTCGAGGCAGGTGTCGCAGTTGCCGCAGGCGGTGCTCTCCTGGCCGAAGTAGGCGAGCAGGTTCACCCGGCGGCACTGGACCGTCTCGGAGAGCGCGAGCATCGCGTCCAGGTGCGCGGACATCCGCCGACGGTGCGCCAGGTCTCCCGGCGACTCGTCGATCATCCGGCGCTGCTGCACCACGTCCTGCAGGCCGTAGGCGAGCCAGGCGGTGGACGGCAGTCCGTCGCGGCCGGCGCGACCCGTCTCCTGGTAGTAGCCCTCGACCGACTTGGGCAGGTCGATGTGCGCGACGAACCGCACGTCCGGCTTGTCGATCCCCATGCCGAAGGCGATGGTCGCGCAGACGATGACGCCCTCCTCGCGGAGGAACCGCGACTGGGCGGCGGCGCGCACCCGCGAGTCGAGGCCCGCGTGGTACGCGACGGCGTCGAAGCCCGCCGAGCGCAGCGCCTCGGCCGTCGCCTCGACGCTCTTGCGGGAGAGGGCGTAGACGATGCCCGCGTCGTGCGCGTGCTCGCGCCGCAGGAAGTCGATCAGCTGCTTGCGCGGCTCGACCTTGTTGACGATCCGGTACTGGATGTTCGGGCGGTCGAAGCTCGAGACGAAGTGGCGGGCGGCGCCGAGGTGCAGGCGCGAGGTGATCTCGCGGTGCGTCGCCTCGGTGGCGGTCGCGGTGAGGGCGATGCGCGGGACGTCGGGCCAGCGCTCGGCGAGCTCGCCCAGTGCGAGGTAGTCGGGGCGGAAGTCGTGGCCCCACTGGCTGACGCAGTGGGCCTCGTCGATCGCGAAGAGGGCGATCCGGCCGCGGGCGAGGAACTGCTTCATGCCCTCGTTGCCCAGGCGCTCCGGGGCGACGTAGAGCAGGTCGAGCTCGCCGTCGAGGTAGGCGCGCTCGACGCGGCTGCGCTCGCCCGCGTCCTGGGTGGAGTTGAGGAACTCGGCGCGGACGCCGTTCGCGCGGAGGGCGTCGACCTGGTCCTGCATCAGCGCGATGAGCGGGGACACGACCACGCCGGTGCCGGGGCGCACGATGGCGGGGATCTGGTAGCAGAGCGACTTGCCGCCGCCGGTGGGCATCAGGACGACGGCGTCGCCGCCTCCGATGACCTGCTCGACGATGGCCTGCTGCTCGCCGCGGAAGGAGCCGTAGCCGAAGACCTTCTCGAGGATCGCCTGCGCCTCGGAGGATCCGGAGCCCGCAGCGCCGCTCGCCGCGTCGCTCCGGACGCCGCCGCGGGACTCCGCCGAGGGGTCGGCGAGCGGCGGGGCGGGGAGGGCTGTCGCGGTGGGCTCTGTCACCCGGGGAACTCTACCCGCCGCCTCCGACGCCGCCCCGGGGGTCCGGGGAACTGTGGAGAAGGGCCGCAGGGAGGGAGCTGGGGAGGCGGCTGCGGGGAGGTCGGGGGTCTTCTGCGGCGCCCGGATCAGAGGTCGGTGAGGGTGCGGGTGTCGCCGTCCCAGAAGCGGACGCCCGCGAGGCCGACGGTGAACGGCTCGCCGAGGAGGGGGACGGCGTCGCCGAGCTGCTCGGCGCGGAGGCGGCGCGAGACGCTGATGTGCGGCGTCCAGGCGTCCGGCAGCGAGGTGTCGACGCCGCCCGGCACGAGGCGCGTGGCCCGGTCGTGCAGAGCGTCGAGGGCGGGCGAGCGGACCACTCCCCAGGCGAGGACGAAGCGCCCGGCGTGCGGGAAGAGGAGGACAGCACCCAGGTCGACCGTCGCCGGAAGCGGACCGAGCGCGCCCGGCTCCGGGGCGGTCAGCTCGAGCCCGGCGACCAGGGTGAGGTGCGGGCGGTTGCTGGCGGACGTGTGCAGCGCGAGGCTCGGGATGCCGGCCGCCTCGAGCGCCTCCCACTGGCTGCGGACGCGAGCCTCCGACTCCGGATCGAGGAGGACTTCGAGGCTGCGCATGTCCACATTCTGCCGCGGCTCCCGTGTGCGGGCCTTCGCGGGCGCGCGGCCACTCGCGGGGTGCGCGCGGTCCTCGCCGGCTCCCGCGAGTGTGCAGGAGTCGTCGCACTCGAGCTCGAGTGCGACGACTTCCGCGCACTCGCGGTGGCGGGGAGCGGGGCGGAGACGGGGAGCGGGCGGGCACCGCCCACCCGCGCCCCGCCACCCGCGTCAGCCGATCGTCACGAGGGCGGCGAACAGCTCCGGCGCTCGGCGGTCGACGATCCGACCGCCGACGCGGATGCCCACCAGCGCGAAGACGGTGCCCAGCACGAGGGCGGCCGCCAGTCCGATCAGGCCGAAGGCCGGGTCGCCGCCGATGAGCGAGATCGCGCCGAGGACGATCGACGGGAGCGCCAGCAGACCGGTCGCGGCCATGCTCCCCAGCATCACGACGCTCGAGATCATCCCGGAGCCCGGCGGCGTCTTCAGCGGGCTGTCCCCCGGCCCGGGCACGGGGTAGACGACGAGCGACGAGGCGACGCTCGACACTCCGAACCCGCTGAGAACGAGGGCCAGCGCCATGCCCAGCACGGCCGGGATCGCGTCGGCGCGTCCCGCGTACAGCGCGGTGCCCACCGCCACGGCGACCACCGCAGGGACGCCGATGATCGCGGCGGCGACGACGCGACCGGCGCGGTCGGCCGACCCCGTCACTCCGGAGCTGACGTGCGCCGCCCAGGCGGTGCCGTCGTACGACACGTCGGCGCAGAGGGTCACGCCGAAGATCAGGCCGACGAGCACGGCCGAGAGCAGCACGAAGGTGTCGCCGCCGCTGCCGATCGCGGAGTAGAACACCGCGAGGACGACGACGGCGGGGATGACGAGGAGCCCACGGCTGTAGCGCGGGTCGCGCCACCAGTAGCCGAGGGCACGCGCGGCGACGGCGCCGGTCGGGGTGCCGGGGAAGCGCCCGAACAGGCCGAGGCCCGCGGATCCGGAGGCGGAGTGCGCGCCGGACGCGGCGGGCTCCGCGAGCGCGTGCCGCAGCGCCCGGGCCCACGCCCAGACGAGGACGGCCAGCGTCGCGAGCCCGATCAGCAGGCGCGCGATCGCCGCGACCCAGTCGCCCGCGACGACGGATCCGGGGACGGCCCAGATCGCGCCGAGCGGCGACCAGCCGAGGGCGCCCGCGATCACGGGCAGGACGTCCAGGCCGTCGCGGATCACGTTGGTCAGGCCGAAGAAGAGCGGTCCGAGCAGGATGACGACGACGAGCACGACGCCGCCGATCACCTCGCGGTAGCGGCGGCTCGAGCCCAGGCCCGTGGTGAGCGCGCCGATCAGGCGGGACGCGACCACGCAGGTCGCGACGCCGATCACCGCGGCGACGAGGCCGGGCAGGATGCCGATCGGACGGCTCCACCAGGCGGCGGCGGAGGCGAGCGCCCCGAGCGTGGTCACCACGCCGGGGATGCCCGCGAGGCCCGCGGCGGCGAGCCCCAGGAGGAGGGTCCGCAGCGGGATCGGGAACGTCGCGAGGGTGGGCAGGTCGAGGCTCTGGTCGGAGCCGGACAGGAAGATCGGCCCGAGCACCCAGCCGAGGATCAGAGCGGAGCCGCCGAGGACGATCGCGACGTTCGCGAACGCCGGGTCCGTGCCTCCGAGCGCGACCAGGCCGGCCGCGACCAGGCCGAGCACCGCGATCGCGTAGAGACCGCCGAGGATCACGCCGATCAGCTGCCACACGTTCCGCGTCAGCGAGTTGCGGAGCAGGAGCAGCCGCAGCCTCAGGAGATGCGCAACCATGCCGGTCCCTCCTGGTGGGTGCGGCCGCCGACCAGCTCGACGAAGCGCTCCTCGAGGCTGGAGCCGGCGCGGACCTCCTCGAGGGTGCCGGAGGCGAGCACGCGGCCGTCGGCGATGACGGCGACCCGGTCGCACATCCGCTCGACGAGGTCCATGGAGTGGGACGACACGATGACCGTGCCGCCCGACGCGACGAAGCCGGTCAGGATGTCGCGGATGTTCGCCGCCGAGACCGGGTCGACCGACTCGAACGGCTCGTCGAGCACCAGGAGGCGCGGGGCGCGCACGAGCGCGCAGGCGAGCGCGATCTTCTTGGTCATGCCCGCGGAGTAGTCCACGACGAGCGTGCGGTCGGCCGGATCGAGGCCGAGCAGGGCGAGGAGGTCGTCGGTCCGCTCGACGACGACGGAGCGCTCGAGCCCGCAGAGCAGGCCGTAGTAGGTGACGAGCTGGAGACCGGTGAGGCGGTCGAACAGCTTGACGCCGTCGGCGAGGACGCCGATCAGCCGCTTCGCCTCGAGGGTGTCCTTCCAGACGTCGACCTCGTGGATCGTGACGACGCCGCTGTCGGGGCGGAGCAGGGCCGTGGCCATCGAGAGGGTCGTCGTCTTGCCCGCGCCGTTGGGGCCGACGAGCCCGAAGAAGGACCCGGCGGGGACGTCGAGGTCGATGTCCTTCACGGCCTCCTTGTCGCCGAAGCGCTTGCGGAGGCCGCGGATCCGCAGGGCGACCTCGCCGTGGCGGCCGGAGGCCTCGGGGGCGGCCCACGCGGGGGTCGCGGAGTCGGTGAGCGCGGAGTCGGTGAGCGCGGAGTCGGTGTGCTCGGCAGCGGTGCCGTCGGCGGCGGTGCGCGCGGCGGGGCTCTCGGTGTCCGTGCCGTCCTGGGGAATGCCGGGGGGCGTCGTCCCGTCCATGTGTGTCCCTTCCGGGCCGCGGTGGGCGGCCGCTCCTCCACCCTAGGCAGGCGCTGCGGCCGGGGCATCCGTCCCGCGATGGAGTCGCGCTGAACGCGCCGGTGCGGCCCCGGTGGTCCGACGGGGCGGGGCGGAGCACGGCCGCCTACGCTGGCCCCATGCCCACGCTCCTCCTCGTCCGGCACGGACGCACCACCGCGAACACCGCGGGGATCCTCGCCGGACGCACCGCGGGAGTGCGGCTCGACGACGTCGGACGCACGCAGGCGGCGCGCACCGGGGAGCGGCTGGCGGCGGTCGAGCTCGCGACCGTGGTGTCGAGCCCGCTCGAGCGGTGCCGGCAGACCACGCGCTTCGTCCTCGAGCGGCAGACGGGATCGCCGGCGACGGTGATCGACAAGGGCATCACCGAGTGCGACTACGGCGACTGGTCGGGGCGCTCGCTGCGGGATCTCGCGACGGAGCCGCTCTGGGCGACGGTGCAGAACCAGCCCTCCGCGGTGGTGTTCCCCGGCGGCGAGGGGATGCTCGCGATGCAGGCCCGGGCCGTGTCGGCGATCCGCCGGCACGACGCGGCGGTGGCGGAGGAGCACGGGGCCGGCGCGGTGTGGGCGGCGGTCAGCCACGGAGACACGATCAAGGCGATCCTCGCGGACGCGCTCGGCATGCACCTCGACCTCTTCCAGAGGCTCAGCGTCGGACCGGCGTCGGTGTCGATCATCCGCTACGGCGCGGGGCGGCCCGAGGTCGTCTCGATGAACACGGACGCCGGGGACCTGGGCTGGCTGCGGAAGGCGGCCCCCGTGGCGGACGCCGCCGTGGGGGGCGGGGCGGGGCACGAGTAGGCGCGGTTCAGTAGGGCCGCTTCAGGGCTCGATCGAGCGGCAGGGATGCGGGTGCTCGCCGACGATGGATCTCGATGCGCCCGCTCCGCGGGGGGCTCGGCCAGCAGAAGAGACGGCTGCTCGATCAGCAGGCCGCCCGAGCCCGACGCGCGCAGCCACTGCGGAGGCGGGCGCTCGTAGACTGGGGGCATGCCTCCGATCGTGCACGGATTCGACTGGCCCGATCGCGTCGTCGTGGGGACCGTCGGCTCACCCGGCTCGCGCTCCTTCTACCTCCAGGCCAAGACCGGGCCCCGCGTGGTCAGCGTCGGCCTCGAGAAGCAGCAGTCGGCCCTCCTCGCCGAGAAGATCGACGAGATCCTCGACCAGCTGATGACCGCCCAGGGCAACCCGGTCAGCGTCCCCGCCGGCACTCCCCCGGAGCTCGTCGACAACGACCCGCTCGACCAGCCCGTGGAGCCCGAGTTCCGCGTCGGCGGTCTCAGCCTCGGCTGGGACCCGTCCACCGCGCAGATCGTGATCGAGGCCTACCCGCTGACCGAGGCGGAGGACGACTCCGAGGAGGAGCCCGAGCCCACCGAGATGCTGCAGGTGAAGATCCCGGTCGGCACGGCGCGCGCCTTCGCGAAGCGAACCCTCGAGGTCGTCGGCGCCGGACGTCCGCTCTGCCCCCGCTGCGGCGAGCCGATGGATCCCGACGGGCACGACTGCCCGCTCGCATGAGCGACCCGGGCGGGCTCGACGGCGAGCTGGAGCTGGCCGGCCGGATCACGATCGCCTCGAACGCGACGTTCCTCGCGCAGCTCGGCGAGACGTCCGTCGTCTACAAGCCGATCTCGGGCGAGAAGCCGCTGTGGGACTTCCCGGACGGCGTGCTCGCGGGCCGCGAGGTCGCCGCCTACCTCGTCTCGGAGGCGCTCGGCTGGAACGTGGTGCCGCGCACGTGGCTCCGCGACGGTCCGCTCGGGCCGGGCATGGTCCAGCTCTGGCAGGACATCGATCCGGACCAGGACGCGGTCGACCTGGTGCCCGCCGACGCCGTGCCCGACGGATGGCGGCACGTCCTCGACGGCAGCGACGAGGAGGACCGCGACATCTCCCTCGTGCACGAGGACTCGACGGCGCTGCGCCGGATGGCCGTGTTCGACGTGGTCGCCAACAACGCGGACAGGAAGGGCGGGCACGTGCTCGCGCTGCCCGACGGCCACCGCTACGGCGTCGACCACGGCCTCACCTTCCACTCCGAGCACAAGCTGCGCACGGTCCTCTGGGGCTGGATCGGCGAACCGCTGCTCGAGGAGGAGCTGACGGCGCTGGCGCTCCTGCGCGCGCAGATCGACGGACCGCTCGGCGAGGCGCTCTCGGAGCTGCTCACCGAGGACGAGGTCGCCGCGTTCGCGAAGCGCTGCGAGCGGCTCGGCTCCTTCGGCCGCTTCCCGGGCCCGCGGGGCGGGATGCCCGCGGTGCCCTGGCCGCTGTTCTGAGCCGGGCGCGGTCAGAACTCAGGACGAACGCCTCCGGTGCGGCGGAGACGCGCTGATCCTCAGGCGCGGGAGCGGATCCCTCCTGCATCCTGAGCGGCTCAGAAGCTCCAGCCGCGGCCGAACAGCTCCTCGCCCGGCGCTCCGCCGCCTCCCGGACCCGCGCCGCGAGCGCCGAGGTAGGAGGAGACGACGGCCGCTCCCAGGTCCTCCGCCTCCGGGTTCACCACCGAGCCGCCGACCCGGCGGGCGAGCGAGTCGATGAAGCGCGCGAGGCCCGGGTCGTCGCCCAGGCGGAAGAACGTGGTGTGCGCGCCGAGGCGGAGCGACGCGTCGAGCTCGCGGACCGAGACGGCGACCGTCAGCGGGTCCGGCGGGTAGTCGAAGAAGACGCCGCCGTCGGGCTCGAGGTGCGCGGTCGGCTCGCCGTCGGTGACGATGAGCAGCACCGGCTGCGCGTTCGGGTGCTTGCGGAAGTGCCGGTTGGCCAGCAGCAGCGCGTGGTGCAGGTTCGTGCCCTTGTCCCACTCGGCGTCCAGGCCCACCAGCTGCTCGACGTCCATCACCTCGGCGCGTCGGCCGAAGGCGACGAGCTGCAGCGCGTCTCCGCGGAACCGGCTGCTGATCAGGGTGTGCAGGGCGAGCGCGGTGCGCTTCATCGGCACCCAGCGGCCGTCCATCGCCATCGAGAACGAGGTGTCGACGAGGAGCGCGACACAGGCCTGCGTGCGCGCCTCCGTCTCCTGCACCTCGACGTCGTCGATCAGGATGCGCACCCCCGAGCCGACCGGCCGGCCCTCGCCGGCGGTGCGGGTGAGGGCGTTGGTCACCGTGCGGGGGATGTCCCAGGCCTCGGTGTCGCCGAACTCCCACGAGCGCGTCGCTCCGGAGCGCTCGCCCGCCGCGCCCGTGCGCCGGACGTCGCGGGCGCCCTGACGGCCGGAGACGGTCTCGGCGATGTCGCGCAGGAGCGCTTTGCCGAGCTGGCGCATGGCCTTCGGGCTGAGGGCGAGGCGGCCGTCGGAGCCGCGGCGCAAAGTCCCGGAGTCGCGCAGGGCCCGCTCCAGGCGCTTCAGCGTCTGCGCGTCGACGGAGGCGTCCTCGCCGAGGCGCTTCGCCAGCAGGTCGAGGTCGAGGTCGTCGAGGGAGGAGCGGTCCGTCTGCGCGAGCTGGTCGGCGAGGGCGTCGAGGTCGGCCAGCTCCTGGAACACGCCCGTCCCGTCGCCCAGGCCGAGCCCCTGCTCGCCGTCCATCCGCTCGGAGCCGCCCCAGTCCTCGCCGGGACGGAGCCCCCGCAGGGTCTCGTCGAGGCGGCCGAGGGACTGCATGAGCTCCGGCGTGCCGAAGGCCTCCTGGGCGAGGGCGTCGAGCTCGGCGCGCTGCTCGGCGGTCATCGAGTTGCGCATCCGCTGAGCCGCGGCCGCGCGGGCGGCGAGCGCGTCGATCAGCTCGTCCACCGACTCCGGGCCCTCGGGGAAGTACTCGCCGTGCTGCTCCATGAAGGCGTCGAACTGCTCGGGGGTGTCCTCGCCGCGCGCGTGCGCCTCGAGCAGCTCGTTCAGGTCGCGGAGCATCGCGTCGATCGCGGCGCGGTCCTCGTCGCTCGCGTTCTCGAGGGCCTGCTTCATCCCCTCGAAGCGCTGATCGAGCATCTCGCGGCCCAGGAGCTCGCGGATCCGCTCGAAGTCGGCGCGCGCCTCGGGGCTCTGCCAGCGGTAGTCGCGGAGCTCCGAGACGGCCGCGGCCGGCGAGGGCGGGAGGCTGTCGAGCTGGATCTCGGCGAGCGCGCGGTCGCCGTCGTCCATCTGCGTGTCGCGGGCGAGCTGCTTGCGCTCGGCGAGGACGGCCTTGTCGAGGAGCTCGCGGATCTCGCGGAGCGTACCGTCGAGGTTGTTCCTCTGCGTGAGCTCGCGACGCCGCTCGGCGACGCGGGCTGCCAGGTCGTCCAGGCCCTCGCGGTCGCGGGTGCCCCGGCGGAGGAACTCGCGCAGGGCGCGCTCGGGCGAGGTGCCGCCCATCACGTCCTCGCCGATCGCGTCGAGGGCCTCCTTCAGGTCGACCGGAGGAGCGAGCGGATCGGGTCCCCCGTCGTACTTCGCGTAGCGCGCGTCGCGCTTCAGCCGCCGGTTGCCGCGCGGAGCATCAGCCATAGACGGCCTCGCCCCCGCCCGTCTCCTTGCTCAGCTTGCGCGAGAGGTAGAGGCCCTCGAGGGCGAGCTCGACCGCTCCGGCGCGGCGCCCCTCCCCCACGGCGTCGAGGCGCTCGGCGACCTCGTCGTACACGCGGGCCTCGCCCAGCAGCGGCAGGCCGGCCAGGAACTCGCGGGCGGTCACCTGCTCGCCGGTCGTGATCATCGCGCCGTTCTCGACCGCCTCGACGAGCGGCCCGAGGTCGACGCCGCGCAGGTGGGCGCGGACGGTCTCGGCGGTGGCCTGACGGAGCAGGTGGTCGAGGATCTCGTCCTCGCGGCCCTCCTCCCCCGACTCGAACTCGATCTTGCCGCCGAGCACGTCGACGGCGGTCTCGAGGTCGATGGGGCGGGCGACCGCCTCCTCCTCGCCGCGGCGGGTGGCGCGGTGCAGGGCGGCGGCGGCGATCGTCTCGGCGCCGGCGATGGCGAAGCGGGCGCTGACGCCGCTGCGCTGGTCGACGGAGCTCGACTCGCGCAGGGCCCGCGTGAAGCGGGCGAGGATCTCGATGAGCGCATCGGGCACGGTCGCGACGAGGTCCGCCTCCTGCCGGATGACGGCGACCTCGTCGACGAGAGCCGTCGGGTAGTGGGTGCGGATCTCGGCGCCGAAGCGGTCCTTCAGCGGCGTGATGATCCGGCCGCGGTTCGTGTAGTCCTCGGGGTTCGCGCTCGCGACGACGAGGACGTCGAGGGGGAGGCGGAGGACGTAGCCGCGGATCTGGATGTCGCGCTCCTCCATCACGTTGAGCATGGCGACCTGGATCCGCTCGGCCAGGTCCGGCAGCTCGTTGATCGCGACGATGCCGCGGTGGCTGCGCGGGATGAGGCCGAAGTGGATGGTCTCCGGGTCGCCCAGGCTGCGGCCCTCGGCCACCTTCATCGGGTCGACGTCGCCGATGAGGTCGGCGACGCTGGTGTCGGGGGTGGCCAGCTTCTCGACGTAGCGCTCCTCGCGGGGCTTCCACGCGACGGGCAGGTCCTCGCCCAGCTCCTCCGCGCGGCGGCGGCTCTCCGTGGTGATCGGCTCGTAGGGGTGCTCGCCGAGCTCGGACCCCTCGATGACGGGCGTCCACTCGTCGAGCAGGCCGACGAGGGTGCGCAGGAGGCGGGTCTTGCCCTGGCCGCGCTCGCCCAGCAGGACGATGTCGTGACCGGCGATGACGGCGCGCTCGACCTGCGGGATGACCGTCTCGGCGAAGCCGTGCAGGCCCGGCCAGGGATCGCGGCCCTCGCGCAGGGCGTCGAGCAGATTGTCGCGGATCTCGGTGCGGAGGCTCTTCTGCACGTGCCCGGAGGCACGGAGCTGGCCGAGGGTCTGGGTCGTCGGGCGCATCACCTCGGCAACGCTACGCCGCAGGTCCGACACGTGGTGGAGGTGCGGCGGATTCGCGGCGCGGGCTTGCGCGGGGGCCGCGCCGCGGACGGCTCAGCGCTCGAGGCGAGGGGCGGCGGCGAGCAGGCGGCGCGTGTACTCCTCCTGCGGTGCGGCGAGGAGCGACGCGGCCGGCCCAGCCTCGACGATCCGGCCCTCGCGCATCACCGCGATGCGATCGCTCATGTGCGCGATCACGCCGAGGTCGTGCGAGATGAGGAGGAGGGCGAGGCCGTGACGGCGCTGCAGGTCGTCGAGCAGGTCGAGGATCTGCGCCTGCACCGACACGTCGAGGGCCGAGACGGGCTCGTCGCAGATCAGCACGTCGGGGCGCGTCGCCAGCGCCCGGGCGATCGAGACGCGCTGGCGCTGACCGCCGGAGAGGGTCCGCGGCGAGCGCCGCTCCAGGGCGGGGTCGAGCCCCACGCTCTCGAGCAGCGCGGGCACGGAGGCGGCGCCGGCGTCGCGGAGGAGGCGGCCGACGCTCCAGCGCGGGTCGAACGAGGAGAGGCTGTCCTGGTAGACGGCGCCGATCCGCGGGCGGCGGGGACGGCGGGAGCGCTCGGTCGCTGCCGACCACGGCTCGCCGAACAGCTCGACGGCGCCCGCGTCCGGACGCCGCAGCGCCAGCACGAGCCGGGCCACCGTGCTCTTGCCCGACCCGGACTCGCCGACGAGCCCGACGGTCTCGCCGCGCCGCAGCCGGAGGTCGACGTCGTCGACCGCGACCCGCACTCCTCCGCCGGGCAGCGGGAAGCGGGCGGCGAGTCCGCGGGCCGCGACCACGACCTCGCCGGGAGTCTCGGGCGGGGTCGCCGGTGCGGTCGGGTCGGTGAGCCGGGAGCCGCGCGGGCGCCCGGCGGGGACGGCGGCCACGAGCGCGCGGGCCTCGGAGCTGCGGGGCGCGCGCAGCACCTCGGCCCCGGTCCCCTCCTCCACCACACGGCCGTCGGCCAGCACGAGGATGCGGTCGGCGAGGCCCGCCACCACCGCGAGGTCGTGCGAGACCAGGACGAGCGCCCGGCCGCGCGCCTTCTGCTCGGCGAAGAGCTCGAGCACGCGGGCCTGGACGGTGACGTCGAGCGCGGTGGTCGGCTCGTCGGCGACGAGCAGCGGCGGATCGAGCGCCACGGCCGCCGCGAGGAGGGCGCGCTGGCGGAGACCGCCGGAGAGGTCGCCGGAGCGCTCCCGCATCCGCTCGGCCGGCTCCGGCATGCCGACGCTCGCCAGGGCCTCGACCGTCCGCTGCGCGCGCTCGGCCGCGGGGAGGCGGCCGTGGAGGCGGAGCACGTCGCCGATCTCGCGGCCGATCGGGCGCAGCGGGTCGAGCGAGAGCAGCGCGTCCTGCGGGACGAAGCCGACGGATCCGCCGCGCAGCCGCCGCAGCTCCCGCTCGCCCGCTCCGACCACCTCGGTCCCGCCGACGCGGACGCTCCCGGTCACGGCGCCTCCGCTCAGCCCCAGCAGCGCTCGCGCGGTGACGCTCTTGCCCGACCCGGACTCGCCGACGATCGCGACGCACTCCCCCGGCTCCACGCGGAACGAGACCCCGTGCACCACCTCGATTCCGTCGAAGGCGACCCGGAGCCCCTCGACGACGACCGCGCTCACCGCGCACCCCGCAGACGCCCGCCGAGGACCGTCGTCGCGATCGTGGTCAGCACGATCGCCAGCCCCGGGAACACGGTCAGCCACCACGCGCTCGAGAGGTAGGTGCGGCCCGCCGAGAGCATCGCGCCCCACTCCGGCGCGGGCGGCTCGGCGCCCAGGCCCAGGTAGCTGAGGGCCGAGGCCCAGACGATCGCCTGGCCGACGCCGAGGGTCGCCAGCACGGCGAGCGGCCCGAAGGTGTTGGGGAGGACGTGCCGGACGAGGATCCGGACGGGCCCGTGCCCCAGCACGCGCGCCGCCTCGACGTAGCCGGAGTCGCGGATGCCGAGCAGCTGCGTGCGCAGGATGCGGGCGTACCCCGGCGCGGTGGAGAGGCCGACCGCGATGGTGGCGGGGACGACTCCGGGACCCGTGACCACGATCACGAGCAGCGCGAGCAGGAGCGCGGGGAAGGCGAAGAGCACCTCGAGCACGCGGCCGATCACGCCGTCGACGACGCGGCCGCCGAACGCCGCGACCACCCCGAGCACCGCGCCGAGGACGAGGCCGATCGCGGTGGCGCTGGCGCCGATCAGGAGGGATGCGCCCGCCCCCGCGATGAGGCGGCTGAGGACGTCGCGACCGGACTCGTCGGTGCCGAGCAGGTGGGCGGCACCCGGTGGGGTGAAGGCGTCGCGCGGGGCGACGGCGAGCGGATCGGAGGGGGCGAGCAGCCCGGGCGCGACGGCGGCGAGCAGGAGCAGCACCACGAAGACCGCGGCCAGCACCTCGCCGGCGCGGAGGCGGGAGGGACCCCGGCGGAGCGGGCGGGCGGCGCGCAGCTCGAGCTCGCTCACGCGACCGCCTCCCGCCGGGCCAGCCGCGGGTCGATCACGCGCGTCAGCAGATCGGTGGCGAGGGTCACGACGATGTACGCCAGCGCCGTGACCAGCACGACACCCGTCACCACCGGCACGTCACGGACGGTCACCGCCGCGAGCAGAGTCCGGCCGAGCCCCGGCCTCGCGAAGATCGTCTCGACCACCACGGCCCCGCCGATCAGGTAGCCGAACGCCCAGCCCGAGAGCGAGACCCCTGGCAGCACCGCGTGGCGCAGCGCGTGGCGGGCGCGGACGCCGAGCTCGCCCTCGCCGCGCGCCCGAGCGGCGAGCACGAACGGCGACTCCAGCGCGTCGAGGAGGGAGCGGCGCATCACCTGGCCGAGGAAGCCCGCCAGCGGGATCGCGAGGGTGAGCGTCGGCAGCACCAGCCCGGCGGGCGACCCTGTGCTGACCGGGGGCAGCCAGCGCAGCGCGGTCGCGAAGACGGCGATCAGCACGGTCGCCAGCCAGAAGTGCGGGAGCGCGGCCGCCGTGAGCTCGAGGCCGGACCCGACCGCGGCGGCGAGGCGGCCGCCCCGGGTCGACCAGAGGGCGGTCGCGAGCGCCAGGATCCATGCGGCGGTGAGCGCGAGCACGGCGAGCAGGAGGGTGCCGGGCAGCTGCTCGCCGAGGATCTGCGCGACGGGAGTGCGCAGGGAGTAGGAGGTGCCGAGGTCGCCGCGCGCGAGCCTGCCGAGCTGCACCAGGTACTGCACGAGGAGCGGCTGGTCGAGGCCGTACTGCTCCCGCACCGCGGCGAGCGCCTCGGGCGACGCCTGCGAGCCCGGACCGCCGAGGATCGCCTGCGCCGGATCGCCGGGGACGAGGCGGATGAGGACGAAGACGGCGGTCGCGACGGCCCACAGCACCACGAGGGCGCCACCGAGGCGGAGGAGCACGCGACGGATCATGCGGGCGGGCGTCCTCTCTGGTCGGGGCGGTGGAGGGGGGCGTCGTCGAGGTCCGCTCCCTCCGGAGCACGCGATGCGCGACCGACGGCGGCTACTCGACCAGCATGGAGGACGGACCCCTGCTGATCGAGCAGCCCGCGGAGCGGGCGTCTCGAGCTCCGCCCATCCCGATCGCGGGGTCTTGATGCGCCGCCGCGGCGACTACTCGACCGGCGTGCGTCCGCTCATCGATCGGTGCAGGCGGCTCTCCGGGGCCGGGTCAGACCCAGGCGTCGGCGAACCAGGGGGTCGACACGGTGTCGAGGGCGACGAGGCCCTGGACGGCCGACCGGTGCAGGTAGTGGTTCTGCTGGTCGTAGAGCGGCAGGATCCAGTAGCCCTCGAGGACGATCCGCTGCGCCTGCTCGTACAGGTCGGCGCGGGCGTCCTCGTCGGTCGTGGCGCTCGCCTGCTCGAGCAGCGAGTCGAGCGCGGGGTCGGCGATCTGCGCGTGGTTGGCGAAGTAGCCGCTCGGCGCGGGGGTGATGCCCGAGGAGGAGTAGAGGATCCGCAGAACGTCGGGTCCGACCTTCGTGTACGGGGCGCTCACCAGCTCGTACTCGTTCGACGCGAGGGCGGTGTACCAGCTCGACAGGTCGAGCAGGCTGATCCGCACGTCGAAGCCGAGGGTCTTCGCCGAGGCCTGGATCTGCTCGAACAGCGACTGCTCGGCCGGGATCGACTGGTTGGTGCTGACGGGGAAGCGCAGCGTCAGCGGCGTGCCGTCCTTCTCGCGGATGCCGTCGCCGTCCGAGTCCACCCAGCCGGCCTTCTCGAGCAGGTCCTCGGCGGCGGCCGTCTCGGAGTCGGACCCGGCGTCCTCGAAGAGCGACGGGTCGGAGTACGCGGTCGCCTCGCGGCTGGACAGCGGGGAGTAGGAGCGCTCGGCGGTGCCGAAGAAGAGCGAGTCGATCGCGTCGTTCACGCCGACGCCGCGGACGAACGCCTCGCGGACGGACTCGTCGTCGAACGGCGCCTGGCCGGAGTTGAGCTCGAGGCGGTTGACCGAGCCGGGCCGGGGCGCGTCGAGCTCGACGAGGTCCGTGGCTCCGGTCGCGGCCTTCAGAGTGTCGGGCTGGGCGTTGTCGAGCACGTCGACCTCGCCCGACTGCAGCGCCGCGTAGCGGGTGGCGGAGTCGGGGATGAAGCGCCAGGTGATGCTCGCCAGGTGCGCGGGGCCCTCGTGGCCGTCCCCGGTCGGGCCGGTCGACGCGTCGTAGGCCTCGTTGCGGGTGAGGGTCACGTGGTCCTGCTTGACCCACTCCGAGACGGTGAAGGGGCCGGTGCCGACGGGCGCCTCGCAGTTCGCCTCCTCGCCGCGGGCGATGCCGGCGGGCGACTCGATCGCGGTCCACGGCTGCGCGAGCGACTCGAGCAGCGCACTGTCCGGCGCGGTCAGGGTGAAGCGGGCGACGGTCGGCGAGACCGCGGTGACGGAGGCGACCTTCGCCACGGCGAGGTAGCCGGTGGAGGACTTGGTCGCCGGGTCCTGCAGGTGCGCGATGTTCGCGGCGACCGCCTCCGCGTCGAGGGCGGTGCCGTCGGTGAAGGTCACACCCTCGCGCAGGGTGAAGTCGTAGCTGAGCGCGTCGTCCGAGACGGTCCACGACTCGGCCAGCCACGGCGTGATGGTGCCGTCGGCGTCGCGCGAGACGAGCGACTCGAGCACCTGTGTCGCGAGGAGCGCCTGCGGGTAGTTGCCGCCGACGTGCGGGTCGAGGCAGGTGGGCTCGGCGTCGCCGGACGCGTAGGTCAGCGTCCCGCCGTCGACGGGGGTGCTGGAGGCGTCGGGCGTCTCGGCGGTGCAGCCGCTGAGCAGGAGCGCGGCGGCCGCGACGGCGGCGGGGAGGGCGAGGAGGCGGGAGCGCAGCGGCATGACGTCTTTCGTGGAGGGGTCGGGGGTGCAGGCGTTTCTTGGACGCGACCCAGGAAACGCTAGCAGGGCGTGGAGGCGGCGGGCGGGGATCGCTCGGATCCCTGGAGGAGCGCCCGGATCCCGCGCTGGGGAGGGATGAATCGCGCTGGCGGAGATCCCCGGAGCGCCTGTCGGTGGGGATCGGCCTCCGCTCTCCTACTGTCGACGCATGACCTCCGCCGTGCTCGCCCTCCTGTTCGGCTCCGCCGTCGCCCTCGTGGGCCTCGTGCCCTGGGCCGCCCTGCAGTACCGGCGCCGCGGCGTCCTCGGGATCGGCAACGCGGTGCTGGCCTTCGCCGCCGTGGTCTACGCGCTCGCCCTCGTCACCTACACGCTCCTCCCCCTGCCCGACGAGGCGACGGTCGCCGCCGCCTGCCGCACCGGATCGGGTCCGCAGCTGCGCCTGTTCGCCTTCGTCGGGGACATCGCGAAGGAGGGCGGGATCGACGGGCCCCGCGCGCTGCTGACGAACCCCGCGTCCGCGCAGGTGCTCCTCAACGTGGTCTTCTTCGTCCCCCTCGGGATGCTCGTCCGACACCTCGCTCTGCGCGGGCGCCTCGTCGCCGGGCTGATCGGCGGCACCGTCGCCGGCTTCGCCGTCTCGCTCCTCATCGAGGTCACGCAGCTCACGGGCGACTGGTTCCTCTACCCGTGCGCCTACCGGCTCTTCGACGTCGACGACCTGCTGGCCAACACGGCCGGCGCCCTGCTCGGCACCCTCCTCTCCCCTGTGCTCGTCGTCTTCACCCGCCGGACCGAGGGCGCGGTGCCGGAGCGGGCCCGCCCGGTCACGATCCGCCGCCGCGCGTTCGGCATGTTCTGCGACGTGCTCGCGCTGAGCCTCATCACGGGCGCGCTCGTCTCGATCACCGGGGTCGGCCTCGTGCTCGCGGGGGTGGACACGCGCTCGAGCCCCGGGGACGTGGTTCTCGGCGCCCTGCCGTTCGTCGCTCCGCTGCTCCAGCTGGTGATCGTGCTGCGGTCCGGGCGGACCCTCGGCGAGACGGTGGTGCGCCTGCGTCCCGAGCCGCGACCGTTCCTCTGGCAGCGGCTCGTGCGCTGGGCGGCGGGATCGGGCGGCTGGTCGACCCTCCTCGCCGTCGAGGGCGGGTTCTGGTCGCTGCTCGCCTTCGTCCTCGCGGCGGCCGCGCTGATCGGCCTGGTCGCGACGCGGGGCCGCCGGGGGACGGCGAACGCGCTGGCTCGCCTCGACGTCGTGGACGAGCGGGCGGAGGCGCCGTCCGCCGTCCGGAAGACGGACTGAGAGGAGCCTGCCGGACGCCCGGGCGAGCCTCCGATCAGACCGCCGCGCGGAGCCCCTCGACCAGGTCGTGCTGCGCCTCGCGGCCGGCCCGCGTGGGCACGAGCGGGTACACGTGGACCTGCCCGACGGCCTCGTGGAGCTCGAACGGGACCCCGGCGGCCGCCGCCCGCTCGGCCAGCACGTGGGCGTCCGGATTGAGGACGTCACGTGTGCCCGTGAAGACGGTGAGGGGGCCGAGGCCCGCCAGGTCGCCGAACAGCGGGCTGACCACGGGATCGAGCAGGTCGAGGGCGCCGCGCCAGCTCTCGGCGAGGACGCGACCGCCCGGGGTGCCGAGCCAGGGATCGGTCGGCTGCACCTCGGGGATCCGCGGGTTGCTCCAGGAGAGGTCGAGCGCGGGCGAGACGAGGGTCGTGCGCGGCAGGACCACCCCCTCATCGCGCAGGGCGAGGGCCGTCGAGAGGGCGATCTGGCCGCCCGCAGAGTCGCCGGCGAGGCAGGTCGCCCCGTGCCGCTCAAGACTCCGCAGCACCAGGGCGCGGACACCGTCGCGCGCCTCGAGCGCCATGCCGAAGGGCACGAGCGGGTAGATCGGGAGGGTCACCGCGACGGAGGCCTCGTCGGCGATGCGGGCGGCGAGCCACCAGTGCTGGGGCGCGATCTCGTTCACCCAGCCGCCGCCGTGGACGTAGACGACGCCGCCGCGGATCACCCGCGGGCGGATCGTGTAGACCGGCCAGGAGCCGACCTGCTCCACGTCGACGCGCACGCCGGGCCGGAGGCGGGGCGGCGGTCCGTAGGAGGCGGGACGGAGCGCGCGCTCCCGGATGCGGCGACGGGCTCCCTCCGCGCTGACGAAGGTGCGGTTCGCGCGGGCGAGCCGGAGCGCGAGCGGGACGAGGGCATCGGGGACGACGAGCGGCATCGCCCGAGCATCGCGCACCCCGGTGCGCGGCGGCTGGGCGGCGACGGACTGCGCGGCTGCGGACTCTGCGGCGACGGCCTCGGCAGCCACCGACGCGACAGTCACGGACTCCGCCGCTGATCCGCGGAGGTCGGAGGACGCGGCGCGGGCTCCGCGGACGGAGCGTCGGCACCCGCGGACGCAGCGTCGGAGACCGCGGACGACGCCCGGGCACCCCGCGGACAGCACGACGGCCCGGCCCGTGGAGGGAGCCGGGCCGGGGCCGCCGGTCAGCGTGGTGCCTGCACGCCCGCGGAGGGCGGGTCGGCAGCGACCTCGCTGTCGCCGTGCACTGCGGGTCAGCGTCGCGCGGCGGAGCGGCCGGCGAAGCGGGTGTAGACGAGCAGGACGATGATCGCTCCGATGATCGAGCCGATGATGCCGGCGGGCTGGAAGAAGCCGTCCATCGGGTCGTGCTGGAAGATCAGGAAGCCGAGGAAGCCGCCGACGAACGAGCCGACGATGCCGAGCACGATGGTCATGCCGATGCTGATGCTCTGCTTCCCGGGGACGATGAGCCGGGCCAGCGCTCCTGCGATGAGTCCGACGACGATGAGGCTGATGATGAGACCGAGCATGGCGGTCGTCCTTCCGTTGTGCGGGCGGGGGCCCGCTGATCGGTTCCGCGGTTGCGGGACCGGTGGCTACGCAACCACCCCGGAGGAGGCGGCGGTACACCCCTGGGGGTGTGCTCGCCCCGACGAGTCGTGCGGTAGCGTCCGACCATGACCCGCCGCGCGCCCCTCACCGTCGCGCTCGTCGACGACTACGACGTCGTCCTCACGGGCCTCGCGCACATGTTCGACCACTACCGCGATCGGGTGGTCGTCGCCGAGATCGACGCGAACGCCTCCCTCTCCGATCGGATCGACGTCGTCCTCTACGACTCGTTCGCCCAGCCGGAGTCGGACCACCACGAGATCGCGGAGCTGGTGCGCAACGAGCGGGCCGAGCACGTGGTCGTCTACACCTGGAACTTCGCGCCGACGCTCATCGCGGACGCCCTCGAGCAGGGCGTCCACGGCTACCTCTCCAAGACCCTGCCGGCGCGGGAGCTGGTGGCCGCGCTCGAGCGGGTGGCGGCGGGCGAGGTCGTCGTCAGCGATCCTCCGCGGCGGGCGGGCAGCGCACCGGGCCTCGACTGGCCGGGCCGCCACGAGGGCATCACCGACCGGGAGTCGGAGATCCTCGCGCTCATCACGCAGGGCAAGAGCAACGCCGACGTCGCCGCGCTCACCTACCTCAGCCCCAACACGGTGAAGTCCTACATCCGCAGCGTCTACGGCAAGATCGGCGCGACCAGCCGCACGCAGGCCGTCCTCTGGGGCGTCGACCACGGCTTCACCCCCGACCACCACCGCATCGACCACTGGCTCGGCGGCCCCTGACCCGCGCCCGCGGGACGCCACTCCGGTACGCGACCCGCCGACGAACCCGCACCCGGGAGGCGTCTCGCGGGAGGGGGCGGGGGCGCACGCACCGCTACGGTGTCGCCATGCCCCTCGACCGCGCGCCGACCATCCGCGACGTCGCGGTGCGGGCCGGAGTGTCGTACCAGACGGTCTCGCGCGTGCTCAACGACAGCCCCCAGCTGCGGCCGCGCACCCGGGAGCGCGTGCTCGCCGCGATCGAGGACCTCGGCTTCCGCCCCAGCGCCGCCGCCCGCGCCCTGGCGACGAGCCGCTCCGGCCTGATCGGGATCCTCGCCGCCGAGAGCCACAGCTTCTACGGCACCGCCACCGCGATGGCCGCGATCGAGCAGGCGGCGCGCGACGCGGGCTACCGGGTCCCGGTCGTGAACGCGGCGCCGGACGCGGAGTCGCTGGCCGACGGTCTCGCCCACCTGCAGCGGGAGTCGGTGGAGGCGATCGTGGTCCTCGCCCCGCAGGAGCGCGCGCTGGAGGCGATCGAGAGCCTCGCGATCGGCGTCCCCTCGGTGACGCTCGGCGCGACGGACCGCGGCGCCGACTCCCTGCTCCTCGTCGACCAGGCGGCCGGAGCGCGACTGGCGACCGAGCACCTCGTCGGCCTCGGCCACACCCGCATCGCGCACCTCGCCGGTCCGCAGCACTGGGTGGAGGCGCAGGCGCGGCTCGAGGGCTTTGGCGCCGGGATGAGCGCGGCCGGCCTCGACCCCGTCGCCGTCGTGGAGGGCGACTGGAGCGCCGAGTCCGGCTACCGCGCCGGCCTCCGCCTCCTCGGAGCCGCGCTTCTGCCGACCGCGGTGTTCGTCGGCAACGACCAGATGGCCCTCGGACTCCTGCACGCCTGCACCGAGCGGGGACTGCGCGTGCCCGAGGACCTCAGCGTCGTCGGCTTCGACGACGTCCCCGAGGCGGCGCACTACCAGCCGCCGCTGACCACCATCCGCCAGGACTTCGCGGAAGTCGGCCGCCGCACGATCGGCGTCGTGCTCGCGGAGCTGCGCAGCGAGGAGCCCGCCGTCGACCGCCCGGTGCCGCCGGTGCTGGTGGAGCGTGCGTCGACGGCTCAGGCCTGAGCAGCACCGGCCCCCGCCTCACCCCGCGTGCGGCAGCAGCACCTCCACGCGCCCCTCGCGCACCCGCGTCTCGAACCGCGGCTGCGGCGAGGTGGCCGGCCCCCGCAGCACCTCGCCGGTCTCGAGCGAGAAGGTGCTGCCGTGCCACGGGCAGGCGACGCACGCCTCCCCCGAGCCGTCCGCCGAGACCTCGCCCTCGTCGAGCGGGCCCGAGAGGTGGCTGCAGACGTTCGAGAGCACGTCGATCCGCTCGCCCCGCCGGAAGGCGAGCAGGGGGAGGCCCGCGACCTCCCTCCTCACCGGCGTGCGCTCCGGCAGGTCCGCCAGGGCGCCGAGCTCCTGCCAGCCGGAGGGGAAGCGGTGCGGCACGTCCTCCGCGTGGTTCGCCCCCGCCGCCTGCCGGTAGCTGAGGTGGCCGCCCAGGTAGCCGCCGCCTGACACTACGGCGAGCCCGAGCATCCCGAGCACCTTCCCGCTCGTGGTGCGCCCGCGGCGGCGCTGCACCCACGACGCGGCGTAGAGGCCCGTCGCGACCACGTTGGCCGCCGAGTGCACCAGCCCGACGCGGGTCTGCTGCTCGTGCAGCTCCGACCAGTCGGTGAAGCCGGAAGCGGCGGTCGGCAGGACGCTGATCACGCCGACGCCGACGAGGGTCCTCGCCGCGCGCTGGTTCCCCGGCAGCAGGTCGAGCACCGCCGCCGACACCCAGGCGCCGGTGGGCACGAGGACGAGCAGCGGATGGACGGGGTGGCCGACCGGGACGCCGTGCAGCACGTCCCGCACCGGCTGCGGCCGGACCACCGCGTTCACGGCCCGCTTCACCCGGCCGACGAGCGGATCGAGGGCGGCGGCGTTCTCGAGGCGGGTGACGAGTCTGACGAGTCCGATCTCACGCATGCCTCATGCGACCAAGCGGGCGGCCCCGGCGGAAGGGGCTTGCGGCGGAGGAGGAGCAGTCGGACCCCGTCGGGCGGCCCCTCGCTTGCCGACCCCGAGCCGTTTCGCCTACGCTGACCCGGGGCTTTGTGAACGGTCACATCGCCCGAGCGAGGAGCATGATGGACCAGCGCAGGCCCACCCCCGCCGACGTGATCACGAGCGGCGCCACCGCCCTCGGCATCGAGCTCGGCTCCACCCGGATCAAGGCGTGCCTGGTCGACGCGGCCGACCCGTCCGTGGTCCTCGCCGTCGGCAGCCACGAGTGGGAGAACCAGTTCGTCGACCGCCGCTGGACCTACTCCCTCGACGCCGTCCACGCGGGCCTCCAGGCCGCCTACGCGGACCTCGTCGCCGACGCCTCGTCGCGCCACGGCGTGCAGCTCTCCTCCGTCGGGGCGCTCGGCGTCTCGGCGATGATGCACGGCTACCTCCCCTTCGATGCGGACGGCGGGCTGCTCGTCCCCTTCCGCACCTGGCGCAACACCAGCACCGGTCCCGCGTCGGCCGAGCTCACCGAGCTGTTCGGCGCCAACATCCCGCTGCGCTGGTCGCTCGCGCACCTGCACCAGGCGGTCCTCGACTCCGAGCCGCACGTCGAGCGGATCGACTTCCTCACCACCCTCGCCGGCTACGTGCACTGGCGCCTCACCGGCGAGAAGGTCCTCGGAGTCGGCGACGCCTCCGGCATGGTCCCGACCGACCCGGCGACCCGCGACTACGACCAGCGCGTCGTCGACCTCTACGACGAGCGCGCGGCCGGCGCCGTGAAGCCGCTGCGCGAGCTGCTGCCCGCCGTGCTCCCCGCGGGCGCCGACGCCGGCTCGCTCACCGCCGAGGGCGCGCTCCTGCTCGACCCCACCGGCTCCCTCCGACCCGGCGCCCCCGCC